>CAIULK010000205.1 GCA_903899885.1 uncultured Rhodospirillaceae bacterium | reverse complement strand
TGATCCGAGCTACGGTCACCCACTTGGCCAATGCTGCCCCCGAAAAAATGCCTCACTTTGTGCGCGCGCTGGCCGCGCGCATGAGCCGGCCAGGGGACATGCTAAAACTCCTTGGCGACACGGAGTTGCCGCTTGGGAGCAAGGAGACCGAAGCGGCGGTTAAGAGCCTGTCGGATAACGCCTTTGCCACGCTTGCGGCCGGCACCGACATGCTCAAGGATATGGAAGCCAAGGCCGGAGACCCGGGGGGCGTCGCCCTTGAGGCCGAAAGATTGACCAAGGCATTGGTTTCTCTTGAAAAGAACGCGGCTTTTTGGGCGCACCATGCCATGGTCGGTCAAGTCCGATCTGTTCTGAAGGACGTCGGTCGGGTTATCGCGGATCGTGTTACCGGCAGGGCCGATGCAGCCCTCTCGGATGCGTTTGCTGTCGAGCTAGATGAGGCAGAACAGGATAATGCCGGGGATGAAGAGCGGATACTTGAACGTCTTGAGATCACCGAATCCCACGCCCTGACCTTGCAACGGTGCGCTCGTATCGCCGATTCGACCGGTTTCGGCGTTGAAGTCGGAACGCAGATCGCCGATGTGTGCCGTCGGATTCAGCAGCGGGCCGGTGGTGGCGGCGCTTCGGACGCCCGAGGGGACCGATTTTTGAGAGCCGTGCGATTGACGGAGTTGGTTGCGGGTGCAGAGGCTGCGCAACAGCTGCTGGCGAAAGCTCCGAGGTTCCTAATGTCAACGGCTCTTGGCCCCGACACATCAACGACCTATGCGATCGACGGCGCCGACGATGGATCGCCCGGACAGCCCGAAACCCGGGACATGGAACTCGAGCGCTTTATGAGACATATCAGTTTGGCTGACGCATGACCGTTCGGACCTGACGTTAGGGCGATGGGGCGGAATTGTGACGCGTTTGGAGCCAGGAAACATCATGGATCACCGTGACCTTACGGGTTTCGATCCGACCATGATCGCCGTCGGTGGTCTCGTCCTGGCTGATCGTCGTAGGTTGACGCGGGTCTGGAACATTTTGAAAATGCTCAAGAAAAAAACCGCTTCGCCAAGAGCGCCCGTCGCGTCCATCGCTACCTCCTCGCCGAGCCTGAGGCCGCCGATAGATTCAGAACTTGGCCGCCTTGTCACCGTTCTCGTTCACCCGATTCCCCTGGGACCGAACCCTGGAGCACTTGCCAATGCTCCGGCTCGCACCGCCGCCAAGGAGTGCAGTCCGCTGCCGCTGCCGATATCGAGAAAACTGAGGCCGGTGAGATCGGGCACCTCCAGGAACCGCAGCAGCCAATCGCCGGCACTGGCCACCCGCTCCTCGGAGAAGGTTCGGGACAGGTAAGCTTGCCAGTTTTGTCCGAAGGCGAACCGGTCATCGGCCATGCTCATATCCTCTCGTTCGGCGCTTTCCCGGCGTCAGGCCTGTCCGTGCCCGCCTTGGGGTTTGCTCGGGTCGTAGACCGGGCGACTCATCGGGCGGGTCTTGAGGGTGCCGTCACGCAGGGCCGCAAGGCGGCTTCGGGCGATGTCGATATAGTCGGGCACGATGTCGCAGCCATAGCCCAACCGGCCGTGGCGCTCCGCCGCCACCGCCGACGAGCCCACGCCCAGATAAGGGTCAAGCACGATATCGCCGGGGTCGGTCAGGGCCAGAACCAGGCGCTCGACCAACTCGACCGGAAACTGGCAGGGATGAGAGGTCTTCTCCACGTGGTTGTTTTTGACATTGGGGAAAATCCAGACATCACCCGGATTCTTGCCCAAGGGATGCCCCGAAAGCAGGCCGCACTTGGGGCCTTTGAAGTGCTTTTTGCCCGGATATTTCTGGGGCACGCGGATGTCGTCGAGATGGAAGGTGTAGTCGTCGGATCGCGTGTACCAGTTGATGGTCTCGTAGCGGCCCGACAGTCGTTTGGAGCAATGGAGGCCGTGCTCGAAATGCCAGACCATCCGATTCCGCATATTAAAGCCAAGGTTCTTAAAGATCGCATAGAGGGGAATATCCAGCGGGACAATTTCATCCTTGCCGATATAGTTCCCGACCTGCCAGCAAATGCTGCCGCCCGGGGAAAGGACTCGGGCACATTCCTTAATGACGGCTTCCTGCTGCGCCAGATAGGTTTCGAGTGGAGCCCGCTTCTCGTAGGACTTGCCGGAGGACTTCCCGCGGCCCTTGGTGTAGTTGTTCTC
>CAIULK010000204.1 GCA_903899885.1 uncultured Rhodospirillaceae bacterium | reverse complement strand
GCCCAGCAGCGCCGCCGCCTTGGCCCGGCCTGCTTCCTCCGCGCTCATCAGGCCGCGCCGTTTGGCCTGTTCGGCCATCAACTCCGCCTCGGCCCACGATCCGGCACGGATCAGGGCGCCGAACAACAAGGCCGACAGTTCGGGGGTCGAGGCCCCGGCGGCGAAGGCGCGCCGCGCGAAATCCAGGGCCGCCGTCTCGTCGCCTTTCGCCGCCATCAGGCGGGCCAGCCCCTCCAGCCCGGCGGCGGCGGTTTCCGGGCGATCCAGCAGGGCGCGCAGCCGGGTTTCGGCCAGCGCCTGGTCGCCATCAATCTCCGCCACGCGGGCGGCCAGCACGCCGGTCAAGGCGGGATCATGCAACAGCCGCCCGGCGCGGCCCGACAGTTTGCGCGCCAGCCGCCGGTTCCCCGCCGCCAGCGCCGCCATGCCGTCCGACAAGGCGCGAAAGCCGCGCCGTTTGCGCCAATCGCCGACACGATGGACCAGGCGCCCTGGCGCCGTCAGCAACAAGACCACCGTTTTGAGCACCGCCAACAGCGCCAACAGGGCGAGCAGCAGCACCGGCACCGTGGTATCGACCCGCCAGCCTTCCCAATGAATGGTCACCTCGCCCGGTCGGTCGGCCAAGGCCACCGCGACGGCCACCACCAGGGCGGTCGTCACCACGAAGATCAACAGGCGGCGGATCATGGCCCGCTCCCGGCGGCGGCGATCCCTTGGGCCGTCACCTCCGACAGGATTTGGTCGGCCTCCAGCCGGGCCTTGGCATCGTCCAGCCAACCGGCCAGAAGCTCGGCCGGGGCGGCGCTGAAATCTTGTCCCTGGGTAACGGCGCCCGCCAGATCACCCGCCGCTAGGCGCGCCCGCAAGCGCGCCGCGACCGCCGCCGCGCTTGCGCCCGCCACCTCGCCGGTCTCGCGGCGCACCGTGACCAGGGTCAGCACCCGTTCCATCGCCCGGCGACTCCAACCGCCCTGGGCGGGCAGGATATCGGCGCGAACCACCGCCGGTTCCAACGCCTCGAACCGTTCGCTCAACATCGGACGGGTTGGGATCCCCGCCTTGGCCCGCGCCGCCAGCGGCGCCAGCAGCGCGGCCATGGGGGCATCGGCGCCCGCCAGCGCGATCACCGTTTTCAATTCGGCGTCGAAGGGTTGCGCCAGATTGACCGCCGCCCGCAATTGTCCCAAGGCCAGCAGGCGCGCCGCCGCATCGCCCCGGCGGTGTTGCAGATCGCGCAAATCCGCTTCCAGCCGGTCAATCCGCAGGGCCAACCGCAGCACGCTGGCGGCATCGGCCGAACCGCGCGCCATTTGATCGATCCGTCCACCGAGCGCGTCGAGTTCCTGGCGCAGGGGCTGAAGGTCGGCGGCGGCGGGGGGCGGTTGCGGCGCCGGGGCAACGGGCGCCGCGCTGGCGGGCGCGGACATCTCGGGCGCCGGTTCGGGGACGGGGACCACCGGCGCGGCTGGAACGGTCACCCGGCGGATTTGATCCTCGACATCGGGCAGGATCAGCACGCCAACCCCGGCCAGAATGCCCAGCACGGCCAGCGGCGCCAGCCAGCGCAGCGGGGAACGATCGCGTTTGGCGGGCGAGGACTCTTGCGGCGGAGTTTCCGCAGGGGCGGGGTCGGGCAATTCCGTCATGTCAGCCTCGTTCGTTGCGCGGCGACCGCCGCCAGCAAAGCGTGACGGGTCGGCTGCGCCGCCGCCACCGTCCGTTCCCAGGTCAATCCCGCTATTTCCCCCAGCACTGCGGCGCTTAAACCAAAGGCACCGATGCGTTGGCACGCCGGCCCCAGACCGGCGGCACCCACCAGCCTAACAAAGGTCGCCGCCGTGCGGGGAGAGAAAAACAAAACGCAATCAATGCAGCCCGCACGCAGCAGCTCTGCCGTTTCGGGGGACAAGGCCTGGGCCGCGTTTGCCTCGTACACGCGCGCCCGGCGCACCGTGAATCCCGCCGCCGCCAACCGGCCCGACAAATCGCCCGCCAGCACGGTTCCCGCCGCATGCAGCAACGCGCCCGCCGCCGGATCAAGGCGGGCACGGACCAGATCGGCCAGCGTCTCGACATCACCACCGGCACTGGTCACCGTGGTAAAGCCCAAGGCGCGCGCCGTGGCGGCCGAGGATTCGCCCACCGCCCACACCGGACAATCGCGCTCAAGCCAGCGCCGCGCCACGGCTCGGATACCGTTGGCCGAGGTTACCAAAATACCCTGCACACCGCTGGGGTCGATCACCGCGTCGTCGAGAAAGCGAATCTCCAGCAACGGTTCGATCACCGCCTGATAGCCAAGGGCGGCCAGCGGGCCGATCAGCCCCTCGCAATCCTCGGCGGGGCGGGTCAGCAGCGCTTTCATCTGTTCTGGTGGGCGATGTCTTCGGCGGTTGCGATGCCCAGCGCCTCGGCCTCGGCCAGAGGGCCGCGCCGTTCGGCACGCACGACGCGGCTGCCATCGGGACTGGCCAGCAGGCCCCGGAACCACATCTGGCCGCCCCCGATCTCGGCCAAGCCGGCGATCGGAGTGCGGCACGAGCCATCGAGGATTTTCAAGAACGCCCGCTCGGCGGTCACCCGAACCAAGGTATCGGCGTGCGACAAGGGGGCAAGGCGGCGATGCGCCTCGCCGTCGTCGGCGCGGCAGGTGATGCCCACGGCGCCTTGGGCTACGGCGGGCAGCATATCGGTGACATCAAGCGGCGCGGTGGCGGCGTGCGCCATGCCCAACCGGTTCAACCCGGCCATCGCCAGCAGGGTGGCATCAACAGTCCCGGCCGCCAATTTATCCAGCCGGGTTTGCACATTGCCCCGGAAATTGACCACGCTCAGATCCGGGCGGCGATGCAGGATTTGCGCGGCGCGGCGCAGCGACGAGGTGCCGACCACCGATCCGAACGCCAAATCCGCCAAACAGGCGGCCTTGGGCGAGATCCAGGCGTCGCGGACATCTTCGCGCTTGGGCATGCAGGGCAGAACGATGCCGTCCGGCAGCACGGTCGGCACGTCCTTCATCGAATGCACGGCCAGATCGATGCGGCCGTCGGCCATCGCCTCGTCCAATTCCTTGGTAAACAGGCCCTTGCCGCCGATTTCCGACAAGGCACGGTCTTGCACCAGATCGCCGGTGGTTTTGATAATCACCACCTCGATCCGTTCGAGCGGCAAATCGGGCCAAGCGGCGGCCAATTGGGCCCGCACGGCGGTGGTTTGCGCCAGCGCCAGGGCCGAGCCGCGGGTGCCGATGCGAAGAAGGGGCGTGTCACTCATGGTCTTGGTGTTGTAGGAGAGGATGGCCGAGTTGGGAAGAGGCTTAACGCAGATGATCGTTCTGGGGATCGAGACCAGTTGCGACGAAACCGCCACCGCGATCGTGACGTCGGACCGCCGGATTCTGGCCGACGTGATTTTGTCGCAAACCGACGACCACCGCCCGTTCGGCGGCGTGGTGCCGGAAATCGCGGCGCGCGCCCATTTGCAGCACATCGAACGCCTGACCACCCAGGCGATGGACGAGGCCGGTCTGCGCTTCGACCAATTGGACGCGGTCGCCGCCACCTGCGGGCCGGGCTTGATCGGCGGCGTGATGGTGGGCGCCACCTTCGGCAAGGCCGTGGCGTTCGCGGCGAACAAGCCGTTCCTGGCGATCAATCACCTAGAGGGGCACGCGCTGGCCGCGCGCCTTTCCGACGATGTGGCCTTTCCCTATCTGCTGCTGCTGGCCTCGGGCGGGCATTGCCAGTTGCTGGCGGTCGAAGGGGTCGGGCATTACAAACGCCTGGGCACCACCATCGACGACGCGGCGGGCGAGGGCTTCGACAAGGTCGCCAAGATGGCGGGTCTGCCCTATCCCGGCGGCCCGGCGGTGGAAGCCGCCGCACGCACCGGCGATCCCGCCCGCTTCGCGCTGCCGCGCCCGATGAAGGGGCGCCCGGATTGCGATTTCTCGTTTTCGGGCTTGAAGAACGCGGTGCGGCTGGTCGTCGAAACCCTGCCCAAGCCGTTGTCCGGGTGCGACGTCGCCGACCTTTGCGCCTCGTTCCAGGCGGCGGTGGCCGACATGGTGGCCGACCGCACCAAGCGTGCCATCCGCGCTTTTCCGGCCGCGAAAACCCTGGTCGCGGCGGGCGGCGTGGCGGCCAATCAAACGCTGCGCGCCACGCTGACCCAGGTGGCCGCCGAAAACGGGCTAGCCTTCGCCGCCCCGCCCGGCCGCTTGTGCACCGACAACGCGGCGATGATCGCCTGGGCGGGGGTGGAACGGTTCCGGCTGGGGCTGACCGACGGGCTGGATTTCGCGCCAAGGCCGCGGTGGCCGTTGGCGGGTGGAAATTAAGCGGCAACGCGCGACAAACTGCCCTCAAAACATTCGGCATCCCGATGGGCGATACTGAAGGATGTCAGGTAAATCCTGCCCTTTGCGGCCGATGCGAAGGATGCGATCGCCTCGACAAAGCTAAGTATACGCAAAAGAAAATTCACCAAGACAGCCACAGCGAGCAGAAAAGGCGAACGCCAAATCACGACGACGAGCACGACATAACCCATGCGATATATTTTCTCATTGATGATCCGCTTTAATTCAGGTTCATCAATGTCATTCACTGCCTTTTCCAAAAGTGTCCGGTTAAGACCAAGATGGCGCCCCCACCGAAAGAACAAGGTCAGATAGATCAAGCGGGGCCATGTGCATTCGTGCATGAAACGAATGAGCGTGTTGATCGAATCCCGAATCGTTCGGTATCTCGGATCATCGAAACCGATTCGTCCATCGGCGGCCAGATTAAAGATCGAGTCACGGATTTCGAAAAGCTGCTGGCGTCCCCAGTCCTCGCACTGGCGTTGCCACGGGCCGTAAATCAACAGACCCAAGGCCAGAACTGTGATCAAGAGCGTCAGGCTGTCCATGTTTTCCTCCCGTCATCTGTCGTCCGGGTTGGTTTCGCCGGTGGCCGCCAAGCCGCTGGAGGTTCGATTGGGATCAAGCCGTCGCTCCAAATCCGCGATATGCCGGGTCATCGCCACCGTTTTATACTTTTTCAAATGGCGCTCCCGTAGACCATATCCGATCCCGCCGGCACCAAAAAGCAGACTTGTTCCGGTTAACGCCCCCTTTCCCCCGACAATCCAGTCGATGAACAACTTGACCGACGTTTCACCGCCCGCAAGGGCCTCGATGGAAAGACGCGCTTGCCACGCCACAAAAACGATCACCCCCGCATGAATGACGCGGGCCGCCAATTTATACCCGTTATCGATATGACGAAGCGATAAGGTGATGTCCGAACTGTTTGGGTGCGTGGCGTGGTGCCGATCGCCTTTTTTGTGATCTTTTGTCATCCGCCCCACCGGCAACCCCAACAGATTGTGGGCATGATAGCGGGGGGGCAGACCCGTTCAAGTGGAAAATATCGAGGCCGCCATCTCGTATCGATCACACCGCCCCGTGGCAATGCTTGTACTTTTTCCCCGATCCGCACGGGCACGGCGCGTTGCGGGGCGTTGCGGCCGAGATCGCGGAAGCGGCCGGGGCGGCGCCCGCGAAGGCCGGGTCCTCGCGGGTTTCGATCACCTTGCGCGGCGGGGGGCGTCAGCGCCATCTCGGCCTCGCTTGGGCCGACCCGCAGCTCGATATGGGCCAGCACGCCGGTCACCTTTTCGCGCAGATCGTCGAGCATCTGTTCGAACAGATTGAAGGCTTCGCGCTTGTATTCGTTCAAGGGGTCCCGCTGGGCATAGGCGCGCAGACCGATCCCCTGGCGCAGATGGTCCAGTTGCAGCAGATGTTCCTTCCACAAGGAATCGAGGATCTGCAACAGCATGCTTTTTTCGACCATCCGCATCACGTCGGGGCCGTAATTGGCGGCCTTCTCGGCCATCTTGCGATCGACCGCGTCGAGCAGGCGGTGGCGGATTTCCTCGTCGGCGATGCCTTCCTCGGCACCCCATTCCTTGATCGGCAGATCCAGGCCGAACACCCGCAAAACCTCTTCATGCAGGCCCGCCACGTTCCATTGCTCGGCATAGGCGCGTTCGGGGATGGCCTTGGCGACCATGTCGATGACCACCGAATGGCGCATCGCGCTCACGTCTTCCGAAACGTCGTCGGCCCGCATCAGATCGCGGCGCTGTTCGTAGATCACCTTGCGCTGATCGTTCATCACGTCGTCGAAGCGCAGCAGGTTCTTACGGACGTCGAAGTTGCGGCCTTCCACCTTTTGCTGGGCTTTTTCCAGCGCCTTGTTGATCCAGGGGTGGACGATCGCTTCGCCTTCCTGCAAGCCCAGCTTTTGCAGCATGCCGTCCATCCGCTGCGATCCGAAGATGCGCATCAGATCGTCTTCCAGCGACAGGAAGAATTTCGAGGCGCCGGGGTCGCCCTGGCGGCCCGAACGGCCGCGCAACTGGTTGTCGATCCGTCGGCTTTCGTGGCGTTCGGTGCCCACCACATACAGCCCGCCCGCGTCCAGCACGGTTTGGCGTGCGGTTGCCGCCTCGGCCCGGATTTTGTCGGGATCGGCATTGGGGTCCTGCTTCAGGCGCATCTCGACATTGCCGCCCAACTGAATGTCGGTGCCGCGGCCCGCCATGTTGGTGGCGATGGTGACGGCGCCCGGCTTGCCAGCCTGGGAGACGATCAGCGCCTCCTGCTCGTGATGACGGGCGTTCAGCACCTGATGGGGGATTTTCTTCTTGGTCAGCAGTTCGGACAGCATTTCCGATTTTTCGATGCTGACCGTGCCGACCAGCACCGGCTGCTGCTTGGCGCGCAG
>CAIULK010000203.1 GCA_903899885.1 uncultured Rhodospirillaceae bacterium | reverse complement strand
TGGCTGGCGATGTCGTTGATCAGGCTGACCACCTCGCCGACATTGCGGGCGGCCAGGGCCAAGCCCTGCACCAGCTTGTTGGCGCGCCCGGCCTCTTCCTCGGCGCCGCGCGCGATGACGTTCGACTGCGAAACCAGACGGGCGATATCGGCCACCGACCCCGACAGCTCCTCGGCCGAACTGGCGACCGCGCCGACACTTTGCGAGGCGCGTTCGGCCGCCCCGGCGGCGGCTTCCGACTGCTCGTGCACATGGTCGATCGAATCGCTCATCCGCTCGGCCGACTGGCGCATTTCGGCGGTGGCGGCCAGCACGACATCGACCGCGCTTGACACCTCTTCCTCGATCGCGTGGTTGAGGGCGAACAATTGGCTTTGCAGTTTGCGCTGATGGCGCCGGGTTTCCGCCTCGGCCGCCAATTGCATCTGCTTTAGGCGGGTGCCGTTGTCCTTGAACACTTGCAGGGCGCGGGCCAGTTCGCCGGTTTCGTCGCGGCGCGATTGATAGGGGATCTCGACCGTAAGGTCGCCATCGGCCAGGGCATGCGTGATCTCGATGCTCTCGCGCAAGGGGGGGATGGTCGATAGCACCAGTCCGATAACCAGCGCGCTGCCGATGAAGATGCCGATCAGACCCAGAATCAGGGCGATCTCGAAGGCTTCGGGGTTGGTGGTGCGAACGCCACTCAAATAGAGCAGAAAGAAAATCCAGGTCAGACCGATCGGCGGAAGGAATGCAACCGATATGCGAAGCCCCATTCCGTGGGTGAAGATGCGAAGCAACTTTCCGGCCATCCCATTGCCCTTTTCTGGCGGACGCGACCCATTCTTTTACGCTTTCAATAAAAACCGTTCAATGTGTGAAAAAGGTGCAGAGCATCAATCCACCCAGAATGAACAGCAGCAAAACCGAGAAGAAAGCGTGCCAGCCGCCGTCGGCGTTGCGCAGTTCGAGAAAATGGTCAAGCACTTGGCGGGCCTTGATGAAGGACAAGCTTAACGAGACCGCCGCCGCCACGCGGCCGCCCTCGATCGGCCCGGCGGTCAAGGCGACGGTGACCGAGATCACGGTCAATCCGACCAGGATTGCCCAAGCGCGGGTCAGATGGATCGTGTGGGTCATCAACGCACCAGATAGACAATGGGGAACAAAATCAGCCAAATCAAATCGACCATGTGCCAAAAGGCGGTTCCGGTCTCGATATTGGCGATGCTGTCCTTCCAGCCGACGATCGCCAAGAGGAACAGCCCCATCACCACATGGGCGGCGTGAAAGCCGGTCATCAAGAAAAACAGGGTGAAGAAGCCGCCTTCGTCCAAACCGTGGCCGTGGGCGAATTCCCGCGAATATTCGATGCCCTTCAGCAGCAGGAAACAGGCGCCGAGAACACCGGCCCCGCTTAGCCACAGCCGCGCTTGGCCGCGCAGTCCGGCCTTGCGGGCCGCCAAGGCCTTGGCCGCCAGCCAACCGCTGGTCACCAGCACGATGGTGTTCATCCCGCCCAAGCGGACGTCGAGTTCGGCTTGGGCGGCGCGGAAGGCCGCCGCATGCAGCGCGCGGTCCACGCCGTAGCCCAGGAAAAAGGCCCCGAAAACCAGCAATTCACTGATGATCAGGATCCACAGAAGGGGGTTGCCGGGGAGCCCGGAAAGAACGCCCCAATCGTCGGTGTCGTCGTCGCTCATGGCGGAACCCTAGGCCGCCGCAACGCACAAGCCCTTGACGGCGGTCAAGTGCCGCCGGTTTGTGTTTAGAATGGTTGTAATGTTGAGTAGGCGCGCATAGATTGTTGGTGGGCGGGTTCGGATCATCCCCACGCTTTCGTGGCCGCGACAAGGAGTGGATCATGAGTGACGATAAGACACCGACCTCCGCCAATGGTTGCCCCGTTTTCGCCAAACCGCGTCAAGCGGGCCGCTCGAACCGCGACTGGTGGCCGGATCAGTTGAAGCTCGGGGTCCTGCATCAAAACTCCCCCCTGTCCGATCCCATGGGCAAGGCTTTTTGCTACGCCGAGGAATTCAAGAAGCTCGACCTCGCCGCCCTGAAGAAGGATCTCCATGCCCTGATGACCGATTCACGGGATTGGTGGCCCGCCGACTACGGTCATTACGGGCCGCTGTTCGTCCGGATGGCGTGGCACAGCGCGGGCACCTATCGCGCCAGTGACGGACGCGGCGGCGCGTCCACGGGCACGCAGCGGTTCGCGCCGCTCAACAGTTGGCCGGATAACGCCAATCTCGACAAGGCGCGCCGGTTGCTTTGGCCGGTCAAGAAAAAGTACGGCAACCGTATTTCGTGGGCTGATCTGATGATCCTTGCGGGCAATTGCGCGCTGGAATCGATGGGGTTCAAGACATTCGGGTTCGCGGGCGGACGTGCCGACATTTGGGAGCCGGAAGAAGATATTGACTGGGGACACGAGGAAACCTGGCTGGGCGATAAGCGCCACGGCGGCGACCGGGACCTTGAGAACCCCCTCGCGGCGGTGCAGATGGGCCTGATCTATGTAAACCCGGAAGGCCCGAACGGCGTCCCCGATCCGCTGGCCGCCGCCAAGGACATTCGGGTGACCTTCGGCCGCATGTCGATGAACGACGAGGAGACCGTCGCCTTGATTGCTGGGGGCCACACCTTCGGCAAGACCCACGGCGCGGGCGATGCGTCGCTGGTCGGCCCGGAACCGGAAGCCGCCGCCATCGAGGAGCAGGGTCTGGGCTGGAAAAGTGCATTCGGCACGGGGAAGGCGGGCGACGCGATCACCAGCGGCCTGGAGGTCATCTGGACCACGACACCGACCAAATGGAGCAGCAACTTCCTTTGGAATCTGTTCGGCTACGACTGGGAACTGACCAAAAGCCCGGCCGGCGCGCATCAGTGGACCCCTAAGCACGGCGCGGGCGCCGGTACGGTGCCCGATGCCCACGACCCCGCGAAGCGTCATGCCCCCTCCATGCTGACCACCGACCTCGCGTTGCGCTTTGACCCCGATTACGAAAAGATCGCCCGGCGATTCCACGAGAATCCCGATCAGTTCGCCGATGCCTTTGCCCGGGCGTGGTTCAAGCTGACCCACCGCGACATGGGCCCGCGCTCGCGCTATCTCGGCGCGGAGGTGCCGGCGGAAGAGCTGATTTGGCAAGACCCCATTCCGGCGGTGGATCATCCGCTGATCGATGCTGGGGAAATCCGTGCGCTCAAGGCCAAGATCCTTGCCACGGGGCTGCCGGTCCCGGATCTGGTTTCGGCGGCGTGGGCGTCGGCGGCAACCTTCCGGAGCTCGGACAAACGCGGCGGCGCGAACGGGGCGCGCATCCGCCTCGCGCCGCAGAAGGATTGGGAGGTCAACCAACCGGCCCAACTGGCCAAGGTGCTCGAAGCCCTCGACCGCATCCGAACCGAGTTCAACGCGGCGGGCGGCGGCGGCAAGAAAGTCTCGCTCGCGGATTTAATCGTGCTGGGCGGCTCGGCCGCCGTCGAGCAGGCGGCGAAGGCGGCCGGGCACGATGGCGAGGTGCCCTTCACGCCGGGCCGCACTGATGCGGCGCCCGAACAAACCGACGCCCGGTCCTTCGCGGTGCTCGAACCGGCCGCCGACGGGTTCCGCAACTACCTCAAGACCGCGTGCCCGGGCAGGGCCGAGGCGTTGCTGGTGGATCGAGCGCAGCTTCTGACCCTGACCGCGCCGGAGATGACCGTACTGGTCGGCGGCCTGCGCGCGCTGAACGCGAATGCCGGACAGTCGCCGCACGGGGTTCTCACCACGCGGCCGGGGACGCTCACCAACGACTTTTTCGCGAATCTGCTCGACATGGGCACTGTCTGGACGGCGGTTCCGGACACCGAGGGAGTGTACGAGGGACGGGATCGCGCGACCGGCGAGGCGAAATGGACCGCGACCCGTGTCGATCTGGTCTTCGGATCGAACGCGCAGCTGCGGGCCTTGGCCGAGGTTTATGCCTGCGACGACTCGCAAGGGAAATTCGTGTGGGACTTCGTGGCGGCCTGGACCAAGGTCATGAATCTCGACCGCTTCGACCTTGCGTGACGAGGGGGCAACGACCTGCGGGCGCGGCTAAATCCCAGCCGCGCCCGGCCGATCGTGGTCGGCAATTGCCTTGGCGGCTCCGACCTGATAGGGTCCCACGCCAATTCGACCCCCCAGGAACAATAACTCCATGAAGATCAACGCCAATCTGATGCGTCCCGGCAACGTGATCGAACACCAAGGCAAGATGTGGGCGATCCTTAAGACCCAAATCGTGCAGCCCGGCAAGGGCGGTGCCTTCATCACCGTCGAAATGCGCGACATCCGCACCGGCACCAAAAGCCAGGACCGCTGGCGCACTGGCGACACCGTCGAGCGCTGCAATGTCGAGGAAAAGGAATGCACCTTCCTGTTCGGCGACGGCGATCAGCTGACCTTCATGGACGCCGAAAGCTATGAGCAGTTCACCGTGCCCTCGACCCTGCTGGGCGAGGCGGCGGCCTTCTTGCAAGACGGCATGGTCGTCCAGGTCGAGTTCATCGAAAACGAACCGGTCGCGGTGTCCTTGCCCGAAAAGGTGATCATGACCCTGATCGAGGCCGATCCGGTGGTCAAGGGCCAGACGGCGGCCTCGTCCTTCAAGCCCGCCAAGCTGGAAAACGGGTTGAAGATTCTGGTGCCGCCTTTCGTCGAACAGGGTGAAAAGATTGTCGTCGCCACCGCCGACTGCTCGTATGTCGAACGCGCGAAGTGATTAGCCGCTCTCCCACGCTGAATGTGATGATGGCGGCCGCCCGCAAGGCGGCGCGCGGTCTTGTGCGCGATTTCGGCGAGGTCGAACATCTCCAGGTCTCGATGAAGGGGCCGTCGGATTTCGTTTCCTCGGCCGATCTCAAGGCGGAAAAGGTCTTGCGTCAGGAGCTGGAGAAATCCCGCCCTGGCTATGGCTTCCTGCTCGAGGAAGGCGGCGAGATCGTGGGCGACGATCGCAGCCACCGCTGGATCATCGACCCGATCGACGGGACCACCAATTTCCTGCACGGCATTCCCCATTTCGCGATTTCGATCGCGCTGGAACGCGATGGCGAGATCGTCGCCGGAATCGTTTATCAGCCGGTCAATGACGAGATGTTCCACGCCGAAAAGGGCGGGGGCGCTTTTCTCAACGAACGCCGGTTGCGGGTTTCGGCGCGCCGCCGGATCGAGGAGGCGGTCTTCGCCACCGGTCTGCCGTTCAAGGGGCGCCCGAACCACGAACGCAGCTTGAAGGAAGTCGCCACGGTCATGGCCACTTGCGCCGGAATCCGCCGTTTCGGCTCGGCGGCGCTCGACATGGCCTATGTCGCGGCGGGGCGCTATGAGGGCTATTGGGAATCGGGGATTCACGCCTGGGACATCGCGGCCGGGGTCATCTTGGTGCGCGAGGCGGGCGGTTACGTTACCGATATCGACGGCGGCACCACCATGTTGACCGGTGGCGAGGTGCTGGCGGCCAACGATCACATGCATGCCCCCTTGCGCACGATGATCAATGCCGCCCGTCGGGGTAAGGATTGATTAAGCCCCCCCGCGATAAAACACCTTCGTGGGGGGGACCGGTACACGCGAATCAGCTTGTTGTTGTTTGCGGAATCGCGATCGGTTAGTCTCCGCGTGGGCCAATCCTTTTTCTGTGCCGAGGGACGAAGCGGATGAAGACATCGACATCCATCGTTGGAGCGCTGGCGCTGATGCTGGCGTGTGTCGGCGCAAGCCCGGCTCATGCGCAAACCATTGTCGGCGGACCCGGCGACTCGAATGTCGAGGTCGACTGGTCGGTTCTCGACCGGTTGGGGCCGTCACCCAATTTGGCCGGCATGTTGCGCGCGCCCGGTACCGGGCGAAGCGGCGGTGCCGTGGCCCGCCCCGGTGTCGAGGTGGGCGGTTTGCCGGGCGCGGGTGTGGTGTTCCATCCCTATGCGCCGCCGCCCGCCAAGCACAAGCCCGAACCCAAGATCAAAACGGTTTCCACGGCGCCGGCCATCAACGATCTGGTGAATGCCGCCCAAGCGGTCAAGCAGCAGCCGGATGGCGCGCCCGCCAAGGCCGAGGTGTCCGAGCCCAAGATCATTCAGCCCAAGGCGCCCGAGCCGAAAATCGCCGCCGCGCCGGTTGAACCGCCGCCCGCCCCGAAGGTCGAGCCCGCCAAACCCGCCGTGCCGCAAATCGCGCTGCCGGAGGTGAGCAAGCCCGCGCCGCCGCCCGCCCCCGTTGTTGCCGCTCCCCCGGTTGTCGCGCCCCCGGTTGCCGCCAAGGTAGAGCCGCCGCCGACCCCGGTGGCCGCCGCCCCGGTTGCTCCTCCGGCCCCCGTCGTTCAGGCAGCTCCTCCGGCTCCGGCCCCGGTCGTCGCGGCTCCGGCCCCGGTCAAGGCCGCGCCGCAGGTGGCGTCGCTGCCGTTGTCCGGCTCTGCCGCCGTCGTCCGCAAGGGCGACACGCTCAGCATAGGCTTCGACGGCGAGGACGCCAAGATGCCCGACGCCGCCCGCCCGGAATTGGACAGTTTGGCCAAGCGCTTGGACGCCGATGAATCCCTGGGCCTGCAACTGCTGGCCTATGCCTCGGGGGACGAGGCGAATGTCAGCAAGGCCCGCCGCCTGTCGTTGTCGCGCGCCTTGGAAGTGCGCCGCTATCTGATGGAACTGGGGGTCCGCTCGACCCGCATCGACGTCCGCGCGCTGGGCAACAAGGTGGAGGGTTCGGGTCCCGCCGACCGTGTCGATGCAGTGCTGACCGCGCGTTAACCCGGCGTTTTGTACAGGTCCTCTAGAATACCGCCATGAATACGGCGCACGGCTTGACGCCGGACCTTCATGGTCGGCGTCATCAGCCCGTTTTCAATCGTGAACGGCGTGTCGATCACGGCGAAGCGGCGGACCCGCTCGATCGGCGACAGGGTTTGATTCACGCGCGCCACCGCGCGGGCGACGGCCTCGCGGCTGCTGCCCTCGGCCGCCACCAGCACCGCCACCAGATGCGGGCGGCGATCGCCCTCGACCACCGCCTGCAAGATTTCCGGTTCCTGCGTCAGGCGGGCCTCGACGCGCGATGGCGAGATGTTGTCGCCCCCTGAATTGACGATGATGTCGCGCTTGCGGTCGGTGATCCGCAGATAGCCGTCGGGATCAATTTCGCCGATATCGCCGGTCGCCAGCCAGCCGTCGTCCGACAGCACGCGGGCGGTGGCGTCCGGGTCGTTCCAATAGCCCCGCATCAACGTTTCGCCCTGGACCAGGATCTCGCCGTCGGCCGCCAGACGCACCAGGACGCCCGCCAACGGCGGGCCGACGGTATCGAGCCGGACCCGGCCGGGCGGATTGCAGCTGATCACCGGGGCGGCCTCGGTCTGTCCGTATCCTTGCAGGATACGCACGCCCAGCGCGGTGAAGAACAAGCCGACCTCGAAGGCCAAGGGGGCCCCGCCCGAGACCAGCGCCTTCAACCGTCCGCCGAAGCGGCCTTGAACCTTGCGCCGCACCAGACGGTCGAGCAGCGGATCCAGTAGCCGTTCGCTCAAGGTCACACATTCACCAAGGGTGCGTTTCGATCCGATTGCAACGGCTTTGTGAAACAGCGTTGGCGCCAAGCCGCCCTTGCGGCGCAGCGCGTCGAGAATGCGGGCCCGCATGGTTTCGTACAGACGGGGGACCGCCAGGATCAGCGTCGGGCGTACCTCGGCCATGTTGGCGGCCAAGCGCTCGATGCTTTCGGCGAAATAAATTTGTGCCCCCAGCCGCAGCGGCAGATACAGACCGGCGGTGTGTTCGTAGGCGTGCGACAGCGGCAGGAAGGACAGGAACACCTCGTCGGCCAGCCCGAAATCGGCCAGCAGGTCGCGTGCCCCCTCGATATCGGCCAAAATCGCGCCGTGCGGCAGCATCACCCCCTTGGGCGCCCCGCCGGTCCCCGAGGTGTGGATGATGCAGGCGATGTCCGAACGGCTCACATCGGGCAGGGCGTGCCCGGCGCCCTGAGCGATCACCGCGTCCCACGACAGCGCGCCGGGGGTGGAATCGATGCCGATGATGATCCCCCCGCCGGTGTCGCCCAGCGCCTGGGCCAAGGCCGGGTTCGACACGATGATGATGCGGGCATCGGTGTTGGTCAGGATATGCGCGTGATCGTCGGGGGTGTTGGTGGTATAGGCGGGCACCGTGATGCCGCCCGCCGCCATCACGGCAAGATCGGCGATCACCCATTCCGGCCGGTTTTCCGACACCAGCGCGACGCGCCCGCCGGGTTCGAGGCCCAGGGCCACCAGCCCACGGGCCAGCGCGTCCATCGCTTGGGCGGTGCCGCGCCACGAGCGGGCGGTCCAAACGCCGTGCCGTTTGGCCCACAAAAACGGACGATCGCCCAGAAGATCCGCTTGGGCGCGCATCAGATCGGGAAGAGTGGGACTTGTCAAAACCGCCCCCCTTAGGGTCTAGTGCCGCACAGATGCTAGCCTAAACCACGACAAGGAGTCACCCGGATGACGAGCGGCGATCGCCCCCAGTGGGATCTTAGTGATCTGTATCCGACGCCGGACGGCCCGGAGCTGGAGCAAGACCTGACGGCGGCCGAGGACGCGGCGGTTGCCTTTCGCGCGATGTTCGAGGGCCGTCTGGCCGAGCTGTCCGGCCCGGCCTTCGGCGCGGCCATCGCCGAGTTCGAACGAATCGGTGAGATCGTCGGCCGCGCGCAGTCCTTCGCGCAGTTGTGGTACGCCGCCGACATCGCCGATTCCGAACGCGGGCGGTTCCATCAAGGGGTCGCCGAGCGGACCAACCGGATCGGCGCCGACCTGTTGTTCTTCACCCTGGAGATCAACCGCTTGGACGAGGCGGTGCTGGAGGACAAGCTGACCGCCGCCGAGGCGGCCCACTACCGCCCCTGGCTGCGCGACGTGCGGGTGTTCCGCGACCACCAATTGTCGGATGAGCTGGAACGTTTTATTCACGACAAGTCGGTCTCGGGGCGTTCCAGCTGGGTGCGGCTGTTCGACGAAACCATGGCGCGGCTGCGTTTCCCGATGAACGGCGAAAGCCTGACCGCCGCCCAGGTGATGCACAAGATGAGCGACAAGGACGGCGCGGCCCGCAAGGCCGCCGCGCTGTCGGTGGGCGGCGTGCTGACCGAACAGGCGCCGCTGTTCGCGCTGATCACCAACACCCTGGCCAAGGACAAGGCGATCGAGGATACGTGGCGGCACTATCCCCGGCCGTGGTCGTCGCGCAATCTGGGCAATCAGGTCGAGGACGAGGTGGTCGATGCCTTGGCCGCCGCCGTCAAGGCCTGCCACGGCCAATTGTCGCACCGCTATTACGCGCTGAAGGCCAAATGGTTCGGCGGCGACCGCTTGGATTATTGGGACCGCAACGCCCCGCTGCCCGAGGATTGCGACCGCACTTTCACGTGGGTCGAGGCGCGCGATACCGTGCTGGCGGCGTTCGAGCGGTTCTCGCCGGATCTGGCGATGATCGGCAAGCGCTTCTTCGACAATCCGTGGATCGACGCGGGCGTGCGGCCGGGCAAGGAACCCGGCGCCTTCGCCCATCCCACGGTGCCGTCGGTCCACCCCTATTTGCTGGTCAATTTCCAAGGCAAGATCCGCGACGTGATGACGCTGGCCCACGAATTGGGGCACGGGATTCATCAGGTGTTGGCGGGTGCCCAAGGCGGGCTGATGGCCGACACGCCGCTGACCCTGGCCGAGATGGCCTCGGTCTTCGGCGAGATGCTGACCTTCCGGTCCCTGCTGGCCGAGGAGACCGACCCCAAGCGGCGCAAGGCGCTGTTGGCGGGCAAGGTCGAGGACATGCTGAACACGGTGGTCCGCCAAGTCGCCTTTTACGAATTCGAGCGTGCGCTGCACCAAGAACGTGCCCACGGCGAGCTAACGGTCGAGCGGATCAACGAGCTGTGGATGACGGTGCAGACCGAATCGCTGGGGCCGGCCCTGCGCTTCGACGAGGGATACCGCGTCTTTTGGAGCTATATCCCGCATTTCATCCATTCGCCCTTCTATGTCTATGCCTATGCCTTCGGCGATTGCTTGGTCAATTCGCTGTACGCGGTCTATCAAGGCGGGGCGCCGGACTTCGCGGAAAAATACCGTTCGATGCTGGCGGCGGGCGGCACGCTTCGCCACAAGGATCTGCTGGCGCCGTTCGGCCTCGACGCCTCGGACCCCGCTTTTTGGGGCAAGGGGCTGGATGTGGTGACCGGCTTCATCGACGAATTGGAGGCGACGTAGGGTCACTACCGGAGAATGGTGGAGGAGAGAGGCGGATTTGCGGTAGAGTTACCGTGATGGGTTCGCGGGCGGGAAAGGGGCGGCCTGATGGTTGGGGATTCGCGGGTCGCGGATAAACCGGGCGCCCCTCGCTTGGGCCAAATGGCCCCGCTTTTGGGCGGCGGGATCCTGACATTGACGATCATCGCGGTTCTGGTCGGCTGGGCGATCACGCAAAGCCGGGCCGCCGCGCACCGCCATGCCGAGACGGTCACCATCAATTTGTCGCGGACGCTGGCCGACGGGTTTGCCGCCACGATCCGTCAGATCGATCAGGGGTTGCTGGTCGTCCGCGACGAAGTGTATCGCCAACAAAAGAGCCGGGTTTGGGACGACGCTGCGATTACCGCCGCCATCGCCCATCAGGACGAACGCCATCCCGACGCGCTGGGCTTCCGGGTGTTCGGACCCGATGGGAAGCTGCGCCACGGCGTCAGCCACATCGCCGATCGCGGCGGCGATATTTCCAAGCGCGACGATTTCGTGTTTCTGCGGGATCATCCGCAGGCCGGTTTTCTGGTCGGTCCGGCCCGCTTCGGCCCCGTCGCGCGGCAATGGACGATCGCGGTGTCGCGCCGGATCGATAATCCCGACGGTTCATTTGGCGGCATCGTGATTTGTCCGATCGCCACCCACGACCTTGAGACCCGTTTCGCCGAATTGGACCTGGGTCCCCAGGGCGCGGTCGGGCTGGTCCACGAGAATTTCCAGTTGGCGGCCCGCTATCCCGAGATGCGGCGGACCGGGGATTCGCCCGCCACCGTGACGATTTCCGCCCAGCTGCACGACGTCGTCGCCGCGAATGCGGTGGTCGCCAAGTACGATTACAAATCGGTGGTCGATGGCGTGCGGCGGACCGCGACCGTGCGCCGCGTCGATGGCCTTCCCTATTTCATTTTGGTTGGGTTGGCCGAAAGTGATTTCCTCGCCGATTGGCGGCACGATCGCGACCGGCTTTTGCTGTTCGGCGTTTTGATGGCGGTGCTGGTCTTGGTGGCGATGGCCGTTCTGTATCGGCGGATGCGCGATTGGCAGACCGCGACCGCCGCCTTGGCGGACAAAAGCGATCAGTTGGCCGCCTCGACGGCCCGGTTGGAGCAAATTCTCGGCGCTGCGGGCGAGGGGGTTTACGGTGTCGATGCGGCCAATCGGGTGATTTTCGCCAACCAGGCCGCGCTCGACCTTCTGGGCAGGGTGCCCCCTGGCGGCGTGTTGGGGTTGGGTGGAAGCGAGATGGTCCGCCATGTGCTGTCCGACGGACGCGCTTGCGACCGGGGCAGTTGTTCGATCCTGTCCACCTTGGACGACGGCGAAATCCGCCGCGTGCAGGACGAGTTCTTCACTCGGACCGATGGGACGCTTTTTCCGGTGGAATATGTCGTCGCCCCATTGCTGATTGACGGCGCGGTGACGGGGGCCGTGGTCATTTTCCGCGATGTCGGGGACCGCAAGCGGATGGAGGCCCGTGTTTCCGAATTGCTTGATCTCAATCAAAAAATCATTATGGAAAGCCCGGTCGGGATCGTCGCCTACAAGGCGTCGGGCGAGTGCGTGCTGGCCAATCCGGCCTATGCCCGCATCCTGGGTGGTCCCCTCGACGACGTTTTGGCCACCAATTTCCGCCAATTGGCATCCTGGGCCAATACGGGGCTGCTGGAGGCGGCGCAAGATGCCTTGGCGACCGGCCAGCCGCGCCACGTCAGCGCGCACCACCAAACCTCGTTCGGCCGGGAAGTTTGGGCGGAAGCGTTTTTCGCCCCCTTCATCAGCGGCGGCGACCGGCACCTGTTGGTCATCAAGAACGACGTCACCGAGCAGGTGCGGATCAACGACCAATTGGCGCTGGCCCGCGACAAGGCCGAAGCGGCCAGCCGGGCGAAAAGCGAATTCGTCGCGAATATGAGCCACGAAATCCGCACGCCGATGAACGCCATCATGGGGTTGTCGCGCTTGCTGGAAAATTCGCCGCTGGACGCGCGCGAGCGGGATTATGTCGGCAAGATCAAGTTGTCGGCGCAGTCGTTGCTGGGCATCCTCAACGACATTCTCGATTTCTCGAAGATCGAGGCCGGGCGGTTGGAGTTGGAGCATACGAGCTTCTCGCTGGATCAAACGCTGCGCGCCATTTCGGCGGTGATGTCGACCAATGCCAGGGACAAGGGGATCGAAACCGTGTTCCAGATGGCGCCGGACGTGCCGTCGGGGCTGGTCGGCGATCCCTTGCGCCTGCAACAGGTGTTGCTGAACCTGACCGGCAACGCCGTCAAATTCACCGAACAGGGCGAGGTGGTGCTGTCAATCGTCAAACGGGGCGAGGACAGCGACGGGGTTGTGCTGGAATTCTCGGTCAAGGATACCGGCATCGGCATCGCGCCCGAAAGCCAAGGCGGACTGTTCGCCGCCTTTTCCCAGGCCGACAGCTCGACCAGCCGCAAATATGGCGGCACCGGTTTGGGATTGACGATCAGTGCCCGTTTGGTGGCGCTGATGGGTGGGTCCATCACCTTTACCAGCGAGCCGGGCAAAGGCAGCGATTTCCGTTTCACCGCGAAATTCGGCTTGGCCCCGGAGGCGGCGTTCCAGCGGCCACCCGCCACCGATCTGGGCGCGCTGTCGGTTCTGGTGGTCGATGACAACGAGACCGCGCGCGAGGTGCTGGTCGAAACCTGCCGCTCGTTCCGCTGGAAGGCCGAGGCGGCATCGTCGGGGGCCGAGGCTTTGCAGCGGTTGCACCGCGCCACCGCCGAAGGCCGGGTGATCGACGTTCTGTTGTTGGACTGGCGGATGCCGGAGATGGACGGCGTGGAGACGCTGCGCCAAGCCACGGCGGACCCGGCGATCACGCTGCCCGGCGTGGTCTTGATGGTCACCGCGTTCGGCGCCGATGGGGTGGTTCGGGCCGCCGACGGTCTGCCGATCGACACCGTTCTGGCCAAACCGGCAACGCCGTCCGCCATCCACGACGCCGTCGCCCATGTGCGCGGCGGCGCGCCCAGCCTTGCCGATACGCCGACGATCCGGCCCTTGGCCGGGCGTTTGGCCGGATTGCGAGTGCTGGTGGTCGAGGACAACGAAATCAATCAGCAGGTCGCCCGCGAAATTCTGCAACTGGCCGGTGCCGAGGTGGCGGTCGCCGACGACGGCCGCACCGCCATTCAGGTCCTGGAAACCGGTGCCGATCGCTTCGACGCCGTGCTGATGGACGTGCAAATGCCCGGGATGGACGGGTACGAGGCGACCGGCATCATCCGGGGCCGGTTGGGACTGACCAAGTTGCCGATCATCGCCATGACCGCCAACGCGATGGATGGTGATCGCGTGAAGTCGAAGCAAGCCGGGCTGGACGCCCATGTCGCCAAACCGGTCGATGTCGATGAGCTGATCGCCACCCTGGTCGCACTGGTTCCCGGCATAGGCGGCGCGCCGCCGCCGAGGGCCGAGCCGCCGCCGCCCAGCACGCCACGAAATCTGCCCGGCCTGGATCTTAAAACCGCGCTGATCCGGTTGGGCGGCGATCACGAATTGCTGATGTCGTTGTTCGATCGCTTTGTCGAGACCCAGGCGGGTGTGGCCGCGGAAATCCGCGCCGGTCTGGCCGCGAACGATGCCGATCAAACGGGCCGGGTCCTTCACCGGTTGCGTGGAGTTGCCGCGAATCTGGGGGCGATCGACGTCGCCCGGCTGGCCTCGGCGGCGGAGGCGGCGGTCAAGGACGGCCGCGACGACATCTTGGCGGGCCTATTGGCCGATCTCGACGCCGCGATGGCGGTGGCGCTGGACAGCATCCGGACCCTGGCCGCCCGCAGCGGCGGAGCGACCCAATCGCCGGCGGTGGATTTGACGGCGCTGCGGGACGGGTTGACGCGGATGCTGCCGTTGCTTCGCACCTGCGATCTGGCGGTGATGGCGGATTTTCAGGCTCTGCGTCCGGCGTTGGAAGCCGCCACCTCGCACGGCGTGGCCGGGCACTTGGCCGAGGCGTTGGCGCGTCTTGATTTCGCGGACGCCACCGCGCATGTGTTGGGCGTGATCGATCAGCTGAACCGCGAGGGGGACGCATGACCTGGGGCGAGGTGTCTGGCAAGGGGCGGGTTCTGATCGTCGATGATGCCGCCGAGAATGTCCGCATTCTGCATCGGATTTTGATAGACGAGCACGAGGTGGCGTTCGCGCTCAATGGCGAGTCGGCGTTGGATCTGATCGCCAGCCAATCGCCGGATCTGGTCTTGCTTGATGCGGTGATGCCCGGCATGGACGGCTACGCGGTCTGCGCCG
>CAIULK010000202.1 GCA_903899885.1 uncultured Rhodospirillaceae bacterium | reverse complement strand
TCTCCGCCGGATCGGGGCACGAACAATCGCCGATCTATGGAAGGCCGTGGGGAGCATCTGCGATCTCTACACGCCAGAGGAATGCCGGAACTACCTCAGGCATGCAGGGTATGTTGCAAATTAAACGCACGACGCTCTAAGGTAATCACGGAAATGTGCCCGTGATGACGAACGGTAACGCCGGGAATGACATTACTCTGCGCATTTTCGAGAGCAAAAATGAACTTTGCCGTGCGGCGGAAGCTGATACGGCATCGATTCTGGATGCCTTGCGTCATGGCGGCTATCTTTATTATTTAGCCCGTTACCTTGTCGCTCTTTTTGAGTGTTACCGTTATGTCGTGCCGATTCAGGTATGGAACGACTACCGGAATGCCCTTGACCATTTTATGCGCCATATCAGCGGTGGCAGCCCATTGGTGGCAGGCGACCATATCAAAAGGATGGAAGGCCACCTTCAGCGAGCCGTTCTTGATGTCGCCAAGATGCTCTGTATTGAATTTAATACCGGCATCAATAAAAATATCAAACTGTGGGGTAAGTCGGTTCTCGAGCTCGTTGATAATGGGCAGTTTTTGGATGACATCCGCATTCTCCAGGCGGACGCGAGAGCTCTTTTTCTTAAAGCAAAAATCGCCGACAACAATCTCGGACAAAATATTATTATAAACGGAGATATACTGAATCTTTATCTTGACGCCGTTTTCACCTACTACAAGGCCATCCGGGCTTTTGACAACAAATCGGCAGACCTCCATCGGATGAGGTCGCGATTCAGAACGTTACGCATCGCTGGCGGGATTGCGGCTTTGATTACGTCTTTTCTGCTTGGCCTCGCGTCGTCAACCGCGTCCGCTCCGGTTATCAGGTGGCTGGGCCTAGGCGGCTAAGCCGCCCCTACCCCTTCGCCAGCATCGGCCCCAGGCGCTTTCCGCCGAACACATGAATATGCAAATGCGGCACTTCCTGGCCGCCATTGGCGCCGATATTGGCCAGCATCCGCCAGCCCCCGGTTTTGGCCCCCGTCATTTCGGCCGCCTTGTCCACCGCGCGCAGCAGGGCGGCCATTTCGGCGTCGCTGGCATGGGCCGTGAAATCCTCCATCGAGACATAGGCGCCCTTGGGGATCACCAGCACATGCACCGGGGCTTGCGGGTGGATGTCGTGGAAGGCCAGGGTGTGGTCGTCCTCGAACAGCTTGTTGCAGGGGATCTCGCCGCGCAAAATCCGGGCGAAGATATTGTTGGGATCATAGGTCATCGGCTGTTCTTCTCCTCAATCCCCGAGGTGCCCGAGCGCCGTTCCAGCTCGGCCCAGACTTGGTCCGGCGTCACGCCCACCTCGGCCCACAGAACCAGAAGATGGTACAGCAGATCGGCGCTTTCGCGCATCACCGCGTCGGGGGTTTCCATCGCCGCCGCCAGCACGGTTTCGACCGCTTCCTCGCCCAGTTTCTGGGCGATCTTGCGCTTGCCCTTGGCGAACAAGGCCGCCGTGTACGAGGTTTTGGGGTCGGCCCCCCGCCGGCCGGCGATCACCGCGTACAGGTCGTTGAGGGTCGTGCTCATATCGGGCGCACCGCGATGCCCGCCGCCGCCATGTGGGCTTTGGCCTGGGCGATTGAAAACAAACCGAAATGAAAGATCGAGGCCGCCAGAACGGCGGTGGCATGGCCGTCGCGGATGCCTTCGACCAGATGATCGAGGGTCCCCACACCGCCGGACGCGATCACCGGCACCGGCACCGCATCGGCGATGGCGCGGGTCAGCGGGATATTGAAACCGGCCTTGGTGCCGTCGCGGTCCATCGAGGTCAGCAAAATCTCGCCCGCGCCATACCCGACCATGCGGCGCGCCCAGTCCACCGCGTCCAGCCCGGTGGCGTTCCGGCCGCCATGGGTGAAGATCTCGAAGCGGTCCGGCCCCACTTGCTTGGCGTCGATCGACACCACGATGCATTGGCTGCCGAATTTCTCCGCCGCTTCGCGCACGAATTCGGGGCGGCGCACGGCGGCGGTGTTGATGCTGACCTTGTCGGCCCCGGCCAGCAACAGGCGGCGGATATCCTCGACCTCGCGCACGCCGCCGCCCACGGTCAGCGGCATGAAGCATTGCTCGGCGGTGCGGGCGACCACGTCCAAGATGGTGTCGCGGTTGTCCGAACTGGCGGTGATGTCCAGGAAGGTCAGTTCGTCGGCCCCGGCGCGGTCGTAAATCTTGGCCTGCTCGACCGGATCGCCGGCATCGACCAGATCGACGAAGTTGACACCCTTGACCACCCGGCCATCCTTCACATCCAGACAGGGTATCACCCGCATCTTCAGCATGGGGCGGTCTCCTTCAGCCGCTTGATGGCGGTGGCGAGGTCAATCCGCCCGTCATACAGGGCGCGCCCGGAAATCGCGCCGGAAATCCGGCCCCCGGCGGCGGCTTGCAGTTGAACCAAATCCTCGACCGAGGCGATCCCGCCCGAGGCGATCACCGGCGTGGTCAGGGCCTCGGCCAAGGCGGCCGTCGCGGCCACATTGGGGCCGGTCAGCACGCCGTCGCGGTCGATGTCGGTGTAGATCACCGCCGCCACCCCGGCATCCTCGAACTTCATCGCCAGATCCATCACGGTAACGTCGGCGGTTTCGGCCCAGCCTTCCACCGCGACCCGCCCGCCCTTGGCGTCGATCCCCACGGCGATGCGGCCCGGATAGGCGCGGCAGGCCTCGCGGACCAAATCCGGATTCTTCAGGGCCACCGTGCCCAGAATCACCCGCGCGACGCCGCATTCCAGCCACCCGTCGATGGTTTCGCGGCAACGGATGCCGCCGCCCAGCTGCACCGGGATATCGACCGCCCGTAAGATCGCTTGAACCGCCGGGGCGTTGACCGGATGCCCGGCGAAGGCGCCGTTCAGATCGACGACGTGAATCCACTCGGCCCCTTGCTCGACGAACGACCGCGCTTGCGCGCCGGGATCGGTGTTGAACACCGTCGCCTGCTCCATCAGCCCCAGTTTCAGGCGGACGCACACGCCGTCCTTCAGATCAATGGCGGGATAGAGAATCACGGCGACCACCTCAAAAAGTTGGCAATGATCGTCAACCCGGTCGCTTGGCTTTTTTCCGGGTGAAACTGGGTTCCGGCGATATTGTCCCGCCCGATCATCGCGGTGATCGGACCGGCGTAATCGACCCGCGCCAGTTCCCGCGCCGGATCGGCGCAGGCGAAACGGAAGGAATGAACGAAATAGGCGTGCGGCGAAACCGGCAACCCGGCCAGCAGCGGATGGCGGCCGGGCTCGAACACCAATTCGTTCCAGCCCATGTGCGGCACCTTGAAGGACGGATCGGCCGGGGTGACCGGCACCACCTCGCCCGAAATCCAGCCCAAGCCGGGATGAACGCCGTGCTCATGACCGCGATCGGCCAACAGCTGCATGCCGACGCAGATCCCCAGAAACGGGCGCCCATCCTCCAGCACCCGCCGGGTCAGGATGTCGACCATGCCGGGCAGCGCGTCCAGCCCCGCCTTGCAATCGGCGAACGCCCCGACGCCGGGCAGCACGATGCGGTCGGCCGTGGCGACCTCGGCCGCCGAGGCGGTGACCAGGATTTCGGCCTTGCTGTTTTCCTCGGCCGCCACCCGTTCAAAGGCTTTGGCGGCCGAGCGCAGATTGCCCGATCCGTAATCGACGATCGCCACCCGCATTTACAAAACCCCCTTGGTCGAGGGCACGGCGTCGGCCCGGCGGGGGTCGATCTCGACCGCGTCGCGCAGGGCGCGGGCCAAGGCCTTGAAACAGCTTTCCGCGATATGGTGGCTGTTGTCGCCGTACAGCGTTTCGACATGCAGGGTTACCCCGGCACTTTGCGCGAAGGCGGCGAACCATTCCTTGAACAACTCGCTGTCCATGTCGCCGACCTTGTCGCGCGGAATCGCCACCTTCCACACCAGATGCGGCCGGTTCGACAGATCCAGGGCAACACGGGTCAGGGTTTCGTCCATCGGCACATAGGCCGAGCCGAAGCGGCGGATACCCTTGCGGTCGCCCAGAGCCTGCGCCACCGCTTGACCGACGGCGATGCCGCTATCCTCGACGGTGTGGTGAAAATCGATATGCAGATCGCCCCCCGCCTCGACCTCAAGATCAATCAGGCCATGGCGGGAGAGTTGTTCCAGCATGTGATCGAGAAAGCCGACCCCGGTGGCGACCTTGAAACGGCCACTGCCATCGAGATCCAGCGAAACGCGGATACGGGTTTCCGAGGTGTTGCGCTCGACATTGGCCCTGCGCATGGCGCTCATCCTGAAGGAACGAAAGGTGCTTGGTACTAGCAGGAAACCAAGCGCCGTGCCAGTATCATCGCCTGTTTTCAACGGGGTGCGCCCATGTCCGAAACCACGCCGCACGGCACCACGATCCTTTCCGTCCGCAAGGACGGCCGCGTCGTCATCGCGGGCGACGGTCAGGTGTCCTTGGGCTCGACCGTGATGAAATCGAACGCCCGCAAGGTGCGGCGCTTGGGCAACGGCAATATCCTGGTCGGCTTCGCGGGTGCGACCGCCGACGCCTTCACCCTGCTCGAACGCCTGGAAGGCAAACTGGAAAAGCATCCGGCACAGCTGATGCGCGCCTGCGTCGAACTGGCCAAGGATTGGCGGACCGACCGCTATCTACGGCGCCTGGAAGCGATGATGGCGGTCGCCGACAAGGATATCTCGCTGGTGCTGACCGGTCAGGGCGACGTGCTGGAGCCCGAGGACGGGCTGATCGCCATCGGATCGGGCGGCAATTTCGCGCTGGCCGCCGCGCGCGCCTTGATCGACATCGAGGGGATGGATGCCGAGGCGATCGCCCGCAAGGCGATGGGCATCGCCGCCGGAATCTGCGTCTATACCAACACCAACATTCTGATCGAAAGCCTCTGACCTCATGAGCGCGTCCTTCAGCCCCCGCGAGATCGTTTCGGAACTGGACCGGTTTATCGTCGGTCAGAACGACGCCAAGCGCGCCGTCGCCATCGCGCTGCGCAACCGTTGGCGCCGCCAGCAGCTGCCCGATGCCCTGCGGGAAGAGGTTCTGCCCAAGAACATCTTGATGATCGGCCCGACCGGAGTGGGCAAGACCGAGATCGCGCGCCGCTTGGCGAAACTGGCGCAAGCGCCGTTCTTGAAGGTCGAGGCGACCAAATTCACCGAGGTCGGCTATGTCGGGCGCGACGTGGAACAGATCGTGCGCGATCTGGTCGAGATTTCGATCGGCATGACCCGCGAGCGGTTGCGCAAGCAAGTGGCGGCCCGCGCCGAACAAGCGGCCGAGGAACGGCTGCTCGACGCCCTGGTCGGCGAGGGGGCTTCGGCCGACACCCGCCAGAAATTCCGCAAGAAGCTGCGCGAAAACCAGCTCGACGACGGCGAGGTCGATATCCAGGTCACCGATTCCGGCGGCATGGGTCTGCCGACCTTCGACATTCCCGGAATGCCGGGCGCCCAGGTCGGCATGATCAACCTGAATGAAATGCTGGGCAAGGCCTTGGGCGGCGGGCGCACCAAGCCGCGCAAGACCACCGTGAGGGAGGCGCTGGCCCTGTTCACCGCCGAGGAATCCGACAAGCTTTTGGACCAAGAACGCGTGGTCAAGGAAGCGATCGCGGCGGTCGAGGATACCGGCATCGTCTTCCTCGATGAAATCGACAAAATCTGCGGTCGCTCGACCGAGTCCCACATCAGCGGCGACGTCAGCCGGGAAGGGGTGCAGCGCGACCTGCTCCCCTTGATCGAGGGCACCACGGTCTCGACCAAATACGGCAATGTCCGCACCGACCATGTGCTGTTCATCGCGTCCGGCGCCTTCCATCTGGCCAAGCCGTCGGATCTGCTGCCCGAGCTGCAAGGCCGCCTGCCGATCCGGGTCGAATTGCAGCCTTTGTCGCGCGACGATCTGGTCCGCATCCTGACCGAGCCCGAGGCCAGCCTGATCAAACAATATATCGCGCTGTTGGCCACCGAGGGGCTGGAGCTGGACTTTACCGGCGAATCGATCACCGCCATCGCCGATCTCGCCGCCGAGATCAACCGCAGTGTCGAGAATATCGGCGCAAGGCGCTTGCAAACGGTGATGGAACGCCTGCTCGACGACATCAGCTTTTCCGCCCCGGATCAACCGCCGGGCACCAAGGTGACGATCACCGCCGACTTGGTGGAAACCAAGGTGGCCGATCTGGCGAAAAAGGCCGATCTGGCCAAGTATGTGTTGTAACGCCCGATGAACGCGCGGTCACTGAAACGGCTTTTGGGGTCGTGGGCGATCATCACGGGGAACCGGCTTCGCGGCCGGGTTTTTGCCCCGCATCCGCGCGCCACGATTTTTATCGAGAACACCAGTTTCTGCAATTTGTTGTGCCGGTTTTGCTCGTACCGCAAGGCGGTTCGCCCGCGCGCGGTGGTCGATGAGGCCCTGTTCTCGGAGGTCGTGGCCCAAGCCGCCGCCGCGCGGTTCCGGCATGTGTGGTTGACGCCCCAGACCGGCGACGTCTTCCTCGACAAGCACTTCGTGCCCAAGGTCCAGGCGCTCGAAAACAGCCCGATCCCCTCCACCGGCTTTTATACCAATCTGATCGGCGCATCCCGGGAACACTTGGATGCGTTGGCCGCGATGACCAAGCTTCGCGAGCTTCATGTCAGTCTGTACGGCGAGGATCAAGCGCACTTCGCCGCCGTCACCGCGCGGCCAGCGGCGCAATTCGACCGGCTGCTGGAAAACCTGGATGCCCTATCCGCCAATCCCGCCTGGCGGAACCGCGTGGTGCTGTCGCTGCGGACCGGCCGACGCTTTCAAAAGGAAAACTGGCGCGGCCCGCTAGCCGAGCGCGTCGCGAGGTTATGTTCAGAGCTTGGCGCGACCTTCGACTGCGAGACCGATTACGATTCCTGGGGCGGGCTGATCTCGAACGACGAGGTTGCCGATCTGGGGATCGAAATCCTGAACGGCGGCGACTATTACAAACGCGGCGCCTGTATCCGCGCCCTTGGCGCCGTTCAGGTCATGGTGGATGGCAGCGTCAACGCCTGTGCCTGCCGCGACCCGCGGGGAGCCTTGCGCATCGGCGATGTCCGGTCCGCGCCGCTGGAATGGATCGTCTCCGGGCGAAACAAGGCCTATGCCGATTTGATCAACGGCATGAACCGGGGGATTTTCCCGCGCCCGTGCACCCAGTGCTCGGTGTACCGAAGCGTGTACGATCACCGTTGGGCCGCCCACGCGCCCGCCGGTTCGGTTGTTCCGCTCTCGGACTTTTGGGACTTGGCCGAACCCTAGATCGTGATGCAATTAGGATGCATCACGATCTAGCCCCTTTTCGTATCCCTCGCCGGGCTCACCAAGCCGTGTCGGCCACGTAGGGACGGGTCCAGAGGGTGACGGACAGCAGCGTCGCCTTGCACCAGGCGTCGTGCATGGCCTGGATCTCGTCCGCCGCCGCCCCGCTTTCGGCGAGGAAAGGTCTGACCCGCTCGTTGATCACCGCGGTGAAGGCGATGAGGTAGCGCAAGGGGATATGCGGAACGGCCGCCGCCGCATCCGCCTTGTTCTTGGCCAAATGGGTGTGGCGGGCGCCGATCTCATGCTGGTAGTCGAGCCAAGCCTGATCCCACGGGCGCAGGCACATGTCTTCGATCCAACGCTTGAAGCGTTCCCTGACCCGGGCCCGGTAGAGGTCGTCCACCACGCCCTCCGCCGAGGCGTAGGCGGCGACCAGATGGGGAACGGCGGCGATCGCCCGGCGCCAGGAGTCAACCACCGCATCGGCGCGGGCGGCGAGTACCCGGCCGGCGCGGCGGAGTGCCTCCATGTCTTCGCCGGTCAGGCCGGCCGCCTGCTTGAGGCGCTCCAACTCCTCCATCGTCACGGGCGAGCGCGCCAGCGAAGCGGCGCCATAGGCGTAGCCCGGCAATTGACCCTCCATGCGCGAGTCGCCCTGATTCTCGACGGTTGCCTGAAACATCTTGGTCCCCCATTCGCGGGTTGCTGAACACGGGAAAGCATGCGCGACCGTGGCCGGAACAGGAAGACCCAGCCAAGACATAGTCGAGGGGGACAGCCCGCGCCGCAAGGCGAACTGTACCCATCCACCGGCGACCGAATTGGATCTGTTTCATGGGAGCGAAGCGGCGCACAATCGCCCACGGGAGGATCGGAGCAATGCAGATTCAGCGCCGCCGTGCCGACGGCAAACCCCACCTTTACGAGGACGTGGTCGATAAGATCGCCACGATGATCAAGGGGGGATCGTTCCGCTGCGGCGAGCGCATTCCCTCGATCCGGGCGATGAGCGATCGCCTGCGGGTCAGCATCAACACGGTGTCGGCGGCCTATGCCCGGTTGGAGGACCTGCGCCTGATCGAGGCTCGGCCTCAATCCGGTTTCTACGTCCTACCCTTTGAGGGGGCGGCCCTCGTGGCGCGGCGTCCCGATGCCGGAGAGGACGTTTCGGCCAAGGACGTGGCCATCGGCGACGATGCCATGAAGATCATCCGCCGCCTGTCCGATCCGTCGCTGGTCCCCTTGGCCACCGGGGCGCCCAACACCGCCCTGCTACCCTATCGAAAACTCAATGCCCTGCTGGCCGCCGAGACAAGGAAGCATCCGGTGGAGAGCGCCTCCTACGGCTCGCCGCGAGGCAACAAGCACCTGCGGCGGCAGATTTCCCAGCGGCTTCTGACCGCGGGATGTTCGGTGGCGCCGGACGAGATCACGGTTACCTGCGGCTGCGTCGAGGCGGTGTCCCTGGCGCTGCGGGCGACCTGCCGGCCGGGCGACGCTGTGGCGATCGGCTCGCCGGTCTATTACACCTTCCTCAACGCCATCCAACAATTGGGGCTGAAGGTGGTGGAAATTCCCACCGATCCGAGCGAGGGTCTCGACATCGATGTCCTGCGCTTCGCGTTCCGCCACACACCGGTGAGGGCGGTGGTGGCCATCACCAATTTCGACAACCCGATGGGCTGCGTCATGCCCGATGCCAACAAGCAACGGCTGGTCGAGTTGCTGGCCCATCATCAAATTCCCTTGATCGAGGACGATGTTTACGGCGATCTGGGGTTTTCGGGCGGGCGGCCGGCCTCGGCCAAGGCGTATGATCGGAACGGACTGGTGCTGCATTGCGCCTCGGTTTCCAAGACCCTGGCGCCGGGATACCGGGTGGGATGGATCCTCGGCGGGCGCTTCCAGGCCCGGATCGAGGCCCTCAAGGCGCTGACCAACATCGCCACGCCGTCGCCGACCCAACTGGCGGTGGCTGAATTCCTCGCCACCGGCGGATACGACCGCCATCTGCGCTCGCTGCGCCGGGCCTACGCCGTCCAGGTGGCGCAGATGCGCTCGGCCGTGGCGCGGCATTTCCCCCAGGCGACGCGCGTCAGCCTTCCCGCCGGCGGATCGGTGCTGTGGGTCGAGATGCCCGACGGCATCGACGCCCTGAAGATGCATGGGCAAGCGCTGGAGCAAGGCATCGCGGTGGCGCCCGGACCGCTGTTCACGGTCGGCGACGACTACCGGAGCTGCCTGCGGTTGAGCGCCTCGACCTGGTCGCCGCGGATCGAGAAGGCGGTGGCCGCGCTGGGCGAGATGGCCCGCCGCGGGTGGCCATGAGGTCCCGGGGTCATGGCCGCGTGAACACGTCCGCCCCGGCGTTGATCGCCGCCCATTCGTCGCCGGGGTGGACCGACGACACCATTTGCCACAGCGCTTGCAGGGTCGGAATGATGGTTTCCCCGATCCGCACCGGCACCAGTTGGCCGACCCAGCTGGTCATCGACTGAAGACCGGTCCATTGAACGCTGAACACGATTCCCATGCCGGTGACATAGCCGATCACCGCGCCGGTCACCGGCCGTCCGGGTTCGCTGACCGGGCTGGTATAAGTTCCCATCACTTTCCCGCCCTCTTGATCGAGGGTTACGATCGAACCCAACTCGTTCTTCCATTTCCCGGAAAAATCGTAGGTCTTGACGATTCCCGGCAAGGCGCGGCGAAGGGCGATTTCATGGAGCATGTTCACCTCCCATGACTCATCCAAGCCACAGCTTATGCGCGTGCGGGGGCGATGTCACGTTCGATGGTGGTGGGTGCGGTCAACCCGCCCCGAACGCATAGGCGTCCATCGCGATCACCCCATATTCGGTCGCCTGATGAATCCGCTGGCCGGTGCCGCTTTTCCCGGCCCCCAGGGCCATGAAGAACGGCAACAGATGTTCGTCGGTCGGATGATTCTGGCGCGCGAAGGGCGCGCGGGCGCGGTAATCCAACAAATCCGCCGTTTCGCCCCGTTCGGCCTTTTCGGCCAGCCAGGTGGTGAAGGCGATCACCCAATCGTGCGGCGGGTCATTCGGGGTGGCCTCGAGATAGGCTTCCAGATTATGGGTGGCGGCACCGCTGCCGATGATTTGCACCCCCTGGTCGGCCAGCGGCGCCAAAAGACGGCCCAGCTCGAAATGAGCGGTGGGGCTGGCGCCCGGCAACACGGTCATCGGCACCACCGGCACGTCGCCGTCCGGCCACATCCGCCGCAACACGCCCCACACCCCATGATCCAAGCCACGGTCCGGATCGACCACGGCGCCGTTGCCTAATAACGCGGCAGCCCGCGCCGCGACCTCGGGCGCGCCGGGGGCCGGATAGGTGATTTTGTACAGCTCGTCGGGAAAGCCGTAAAAATCGTGGATAGTCCGCGGCCGTTCCGCGCCGCCCAGGCGCACCGAGGCCGAGGGCCAATGCGACGACATCACCAAAATGGCGGCGGGGGTGCCGATCCGGGCGCCCCGATCCCGCAGGAAGCGCGCGGTTTCGGACTCCTCGATCACCGTCAGCGGCGATCCGTGCGAGAGATAGAGCGGAGCAAAGGTCATCGGCGTTCTCCTATCCGTCTCGCGACGGTATAATGGGCAAGTCCTGCATCAAGGGGGTATCATGAAAACGATCCGGGAACCCATTCTTCATCCGGTTCCGATCAGCAGTCTGCGTCCGACTCAGATCACCATCGGTCTGCGCGAGGTCAAGGCCAAACGCGACGCGTGGCGGAGCAAGCACGGCGATAAATGTGGTGAATTTCTAGGCACCCACATGATCCCGGTGATTCTGGGCCCCAAGGAACACCCCTATATCATCGATCATCACCACCTCGCCCGCGCCTTGCACGACGAGGGGGTCGAGAATGTCCTGGTCACCGTGGTCGCCAATTTGAAGAAACTGGACCCCGACACCTTTTGGTTCGTGCTCGACGGCCGCAATTGGATGCATCCCTTCGACGAGAACGGCAAACGGCGCGGTCCCCACGATCTGCCGCACACGGTGGCCGAGATGGTCGATGACCCGTACCGGGCGCTGGCCGGGGAATTGCGCCGGATCGGCGGCTTCGCCAAGGACACCACGCCGTTCAGCGAATTCCTGTGGGCCGGATTCCTGCGCGACCGCATCAAACGCTCGGTGATCGAGGAGGATTTCGAGGCGGCGCTGACCCGCGCCTTCCAGCTCGCCAAATCCGAGGATGCCGATTATCTGCCCGGCTGGTGCGGGCCGGTGCCGAGGACTTAGCTTTTACCCTCGGCCCAAGCGGGCGCGTCCGCGCCCTTGGCCGCCGCCTCAATGGCGGCTGAAACCTAAACAAACTGCCCGGCAACCCAACCGCTGGCCCAGGCCCAGTGGAGGTTATAGCCGCCCAGCCAGCCCGCGACGTCCATCGCCTCGCCGATCACGAACAATCCGGGCCGGTTCTTGGCCTCCATGGTCTTCGAGGACAGGGCATTGGTATCGACCCCGCCCAGCGTGATCTCGGCGGTGCGCCAGCCCTCGGTTCCGGCGGGGATTAGACGCCAGTCCTTCACCGACGCCGCCAGGGCCGCCAGTTTGGCGTTCGAGAATTGGCCGATCGGTCCGGCCCCCGGCGTCAGGATTTCCGCCAGACGGGCGGGCAGACATTCGGCCAGGATGGTTTTGACCTCGGCCTTCGGGCGCGCGGCGCGGCGTTGAACAAGGTGCGTTTCGAGGTCGAGACCGGGCAGCCAATCGATATGGATCGGCTCGCCAACCCGCCAGAAGGACGAGGCTTGCAACACCGCCGGTCCCGACAGGCCGCGATGGGTGAACAACAGCGCCTCTTGAAACCGGGCGCCTCCCGCCGAAACCGCCACCTCGGCCGAAATCCCGGCCAGACCGGCCAGCACCCCGGCGTCTTTTTCACCAAAGGTCAAGGGCACCAGCCCCGGACGGGGCGGCACCACCGGCAGTCCATAACGCTTGGCGACCGCGTGCGTAAAGCCGCTGGCCCCGATTTTGGGGATCGACAAGCCGCCGGTCGCCAGCACCAGCGACGCGGCGGTGAACGGACCGGCGGCGGTCGCCACCGTGAAGGGGCCGTCGCCGGTGACCTCGCCGACCTTAAGCCCGGTTTTTAAGCTTACCCCGGCCTTCGCGCATTCGGCCAACAACAGATCGACGATATCCTTGGCCGAATTGTCGCAGAACAATTCGCCGTGCCGCCGCTCGCTCCAGGTCACCCGATGGGCACGCAGCAGCTCCAGGAAATCGGCCGGGCCATGGCGTTTCAAGGCCGAGGTGCAAAAATGCGGATTGCCCGACAGATAGCGATCCGGCGCCACCCCAAGATTGGTGAAATTGCAGCGCCCGCCGCCCGAAATCAGAATCTTGCGCCCCGGCTGGCCATTATGATCCAGCACCAGCACCCGGCGGCCCCGGCGGCCCGCTTGGGCGGCGCACATCAACCCCGCCGCCCCGGCTCCGATGATGATGACGTCGAAGATCATGCGAGCGGTTCAATCGTCATCGTGAAGCCCGAGAGACAGCGGCGTTTTGGCAAGGCGCGCCAACCGAAACGCCAAGCTCGTTATCTCGAGTCCCCTCGCCAACGAGCGAACGAACACGGTTGTCCGAGTACCGGGTGCGAAGCCCAGAATCTGCGTAACCTCCTTCGTTAGACGAAGACGCCGCTCGGCATAGAATTTAAGAGTCCGATAACGATCGCCGAGAACCGCCAGACGCTCGCTCCGCTCGGCGGCGGCGAGATCGGCGAGACCCGCGAAAAGCCCGTCGATCGCCGGACGGGCCAACTCCATGGAATAGATTCGCACGAGCCCTTCCTCGGCCAGTTCGGCCATGACATCGACCGCCTCGCCGGTCCACCACGGCACCGCGCGCAGCACATCCGCCGGAACACATAGCCGGGCTTCCTCGTCGATCTGGGCAAGCTGGCCGGGTTCGGGACGCGGCGACATATGGCGCTATCTGGCGGTTAATAAATAGCGGCGGATGCCCAGTCCAGAGACCGACCTCTTGTCGTGCCCCGGCATCCGTGTGGTAGGATGTAGATGGTGTTTTTCTCTATCGAAACACCACAACATATGGTATATCCTTGGGTTAATTGATGTCCACGGGTTCGAGCCAGCGCCTGCTGCGCGCCGAATCGGGGCCAAGCCCAGGTGGTCGGCTTTGGCGGAACACGTCGCATAAAAGCAGAGTTGGCGCTATTTGGCAATTTTGGTGTGAGGGCGGACACCGATTTCGGGAGAGGTGACATGGCAATCATGGCGGCTCATGGGGTGAACGACGCGCGAAATGCGGCGCGTCTGCTCGCCGCGACGGCGAAGGAATGTTTGGCCGAACCCGCGCTGGCGCCATCGAACAAAATCGCTTTGAACAACGTATACCGGCTGCTTGAGGCGTATCGGGATAATCCCTTTTTCGGAATGGAGTGGTCGCCCGAACCCGACGCTACCGAGGCGATTTCGTCGCTTCCCCCGTCCGAAAGCCACCTCGATGATTTAAAGATCATCGTCGATGCCAGCATCGGCACGGTATTTCGCGATGAGCCGGCGGATCGGGCGATTTCGGCGATCGAAAATGTGCTTCGTTGGGTGACATACCCCGCTAAATTCTCGCGTCCCGAAAATGCAGATGCCGATGAACGCAAGGCGGCAGAATTCTTCACGGACTTTTTACGCCGTTTGGCGATTTAAACTCCCACCATGGAGCCGTTGGATTTTCTTCGGTGTGCATATGACAGTGTCGAGCGGACGCTGGGCGAAATTCTGCGCCACGATTACGGTCCTGAACGCAGTCTGGAATTTTATAATGAATGCGTGGCTCGCCTTGCCTGTATAAAAGACAAGATATTCGAGACACACACCCTTAACGATCAGGATATTGCGGGTATATTGGGAGAGTTAAATCGGGTATCCGATATAATTTCATTAATCGAGCGGTCTCATCTTGGCGAATTTTCCTGGCCATTCGCCGACCAAATCCGCCGCATCGCCACCTCATTGTTCGCCGAAGTCGATCTCGAGGGTGAGTTGAGAAGGCCGATTGTTCACATAATTGCCGAGAAACGAACCTACCAAATCGTTCCAGACGCAAAGGCCCGGTATAGCGGCAGCCAACCCATAATCATCGTCTCGTTTCCACGGTCGATGAAGCATCACGTGCTTCTTCATTCCGTATTCGGACATGAGCTCGGTCACATCGCTTCGAATCACGCGAAGGCATCCGTGGCGGCATTGCAATCGAAGGGGCCGCTTTCCTCCATGTCGGCCCTGACCTCCTGGTTTTCCGAAGCCGAAGGGCTGGTGAATTCCACGCAAACACCGCTTTTCGACGATTCGACCAAAAATCTTTGGGTCACCGAGCTTTTCTGCGACCTGTTCGGACTTCTCTTGTTTGGTCCGGGTTTTATCGCCGCTTACAAGGCCTATCTCCGCCCGTCGAGATCAAATCCCTATTATGTCGATCACAAAAAGCCAACCCATCCGCCCTACGCGGTTCGACACCGGATGCTGATCCAGGCTGCTCACCTGTTGAAATGGAATCTCCCGGCTATTTCATCATCTGAAACGAATTTCGCCGCCGCCGAGCGCTCCTTTATCCATTATATCATCGGAGACAATTATTCGCCTCTTGCCTCCGTCTTTACTGACGAACAAATACAAACCGCTATCGCAGGTATCCGAAAATTACTGTGCGATCACGCGACGGCCGCCTATACCCCGATTTCCGGTCCAACTCTCGGTCTTCTGGTTCGCAATTTATCCCATTCGTTACCGCCGATATCGGCCGGAATAGATCCCGACGGTGAACCGCGATTGGACGTCACGCCGGTATCCCATATCCTGCACGCGGGGTGGGTCTATTGGATCGGGCGTGATAATTTCCCTTCGCCAATGGACTTTTTTCACACGAACCGCCTTTGCGACCAAGCGCTTCTTCAGAACGACGCCATTCGGC
>CAIULK010000201.1 GCA_903899885.1 uncultured Rhodospirillaceae bacterium | reverse complement strand
TGCTGCTGGCCGAGAGGCGGGGGACGCGGGTGCTGGCGGTGATCGATGCCGACGCCGAAACCCTGGTGGCGGAACGCGACCGGCTGGCTGCCCGCGAGGGCGCCGTCACCCTGCCGGTCGTGTGAACGGCGGTGAGAATCCGCACATTTTCGGCGGCATGTCGACCGACGGGCTGACGGCGGCCGAGGATTGTCCACGGTAGTCCATGAGGAGGGCCCCGCCCCCGCAGCGGAGCGCCCCTGGCGCGCAGCGAAGCGGAGGGGGCGGGAGGAGCCTTGTGGACCCACCTGGGCAATCCGGTGGTGGGATCCGAGACAGATCGTGGCCGGCGACAATTGCGATGACCGGCGCGATGACGGTTTTTCGGCCGGCGATGGCGCCGTCTTAGGCCAATTCCCTGATTTACGGCCCGCTTTCGGACGCCTGCGGCTGACAGGACGTCGGTTGGCGCGATAAAACGCCGCCAACATTGGAAGGCAGGCACGACGCCGACCCGAACCTGGCAGTTTGCATCAGCGCCGTGCCCTACACCGTGCAGGGGCACGAATGCAGGGGCATTGTCGCACCTCAGGGGAAGTGCGTCCACGGCCGGCCACCACGTCGGCGGCGGGTGACTGCTCCGATGGTGCCGGCGGCAGCGGCCTTCCCGCCCGACTGTTCTGGTGCCAGCGCTGTCGCGCCCAAGTGCTGATCTGCAGCCATTGTGATCGCGGCAACGTGTACTGCGCCGACTGCGCCCGGGAGGCGCGGCGGCGGTCGCAGCGCGAAGCCGGTCGGCGGTACCAGGCGAGCCGCCGGGGCCGGATCAATCACGCGGCGCGATCCCGGCGCTACCGGGCGCGGAAAAATAACGTGACGCATCAGGGTTCACCTCCGGATCGAGCGGATGATCTGCTGGCGGTGAGCCTGGTGGTGGTCGCGATGGAACCAGCATCGACGGACAGGATCGGTTGGCCGCGATGGCATTGCCATCGCTGCGGCCGCCGTTGCCCAGAGTTTGTCCGCCGCGCCTTTCTGCGACGCCGCCGGGATTCTTGGACCAATCGAAGAGGATCTCGCCGTGACCATCCCCCCTGACATCGAGGCGCAAATCTTGCGCTATTACCATGCCGAAAAGTGGCGCATCGGTACGATCGCCCGGCAGCTGCACGTGCACCGGGACACCGTCGCCCGGGTGCTGGCGCAGGCCGGCCTGCCGCGCATCGGCGCGCCCCCGCGCCCCTCCGGGATCGATCCCTATCTGCCCTTCATCCACGAGACCCTGGCCAAATTCCCGACGCTGACCGCCAGCCGTCTGCATGGCATGGTGCGGGAACGCGGCTATCGCGGCGGAGAAAGCCACTTTCGCCATGTGATGGCCCGCCATCGGCCACGGCCGTCGGCGGAAGCATTCTTGCGTCTGTCGACGTTGCCCGGCGAACAGGCCCAGGTCGACTGGGGGCACTTCGGCCAGATGGTGATCGGCCGGGCGCAGCGACCGCTGATGGCCTTCGTCGCCGTGCTGAGCTATTCCCGCCAGATCTTCCTGCGATTCTTCCTCGATGCCCGCATGGAGAATTTCCTGCGCGGCCATCTCGGCGCGTTTGGCGCATGGGGCGCGGTGCCGCGGGTGATCCTGTACGACAATCTGAAGAGCGCCGTGCTCGAGCGCCACGGCGACGCCATTCGCTTCCATCCCACGCTTCTCGACTTCGCCGGCCATTACCGCTACGAGCCCCGGCCGGTGGCGGTGGCGCGCGGCAACGAGAAGGGCCGGGTCGAGCGGGCGATCCGCTTCGTCCGGGACGGCTTCTTCGCCGCCCGCGACTACGCCGATCTCGACGATCTCAACGCCCAGGCCGATGCCTGGTGCCGGGGCGTGGCGGCCGATCGGCGCTGTCCGCAACCTGACGCCGGCACCGTCCGCGAGGCTTTCGCCACGGAGGCGCCGCATCTGCTGCGTCTGCCGGACAATCCCTATCCGGTGGTCGAGCGGGTGGCGGTGGTGGTCGGCAAGACGCCCTATGTCCGCTTCGACAAAAACGACTACTCGCTGCCCCATACCCAGGTGCGGCGGCCGCTGACGGTCCTGGCCGATCCCGACCGGGTGCGCATCGTCGATGGCCCGCAGGTCGTCGCCAGTCATTGCCGCAGCTACGGCAAGGGCGAGCAGATCGAGGATCCCGCCCACATCCGGGCCTTGGTCGCGCAAAAGCGCGACGCGCGTCACCACCGCGCCACCGACCAGCTGACCAAGGCGGCGCCGGCCAGCCAGACCTTGCTGGTCCGCGCCGCCGAGCGCGGCGGCAATCTCGGCACCATCACCGCCGCCCTGATGCGATTGATGCGCCGCTACGGGGCGGCCGAGCTGGAGCGGGCCATCGCCGAGGCGCTCGATCGCGATGTGCCGCACCCGAATGCCGTCCGCCTGGTGCTGGAGCGGCGTCGCGAAGACCGCCGGCAGCCGCCGCCGGTCAGCATGATCCTGCCCGCCCATGTGCGGGACCGCGATACCACCGTGCGACCGCATGCCCTCGATACCTACGATCAGCTGACGGAGGCCACCCATGAAGACCCTTGATCCCTTGCTGGCCCGCGCCGAGGCGCTGCGGCTGCATGGCCTGCTGGCCCATTGGCCGGAGGCCGTCGCCGCCGGCTGGGTCGAGCCGCTGCTCGGCTGGGAAGAGGACGAGCGCGCGCGGCGCAGCCTGGAACGCCGCCTCAAGGAGGCCCATATCGGCCGCTTCAAGCCGATCTGCGACTTCGACTGGGGGTGGCCGACCCGCTGCGACCGCGCCACCTTCGAGGCGTTGATGTCGCTGGACTTCCTCGCCGAGGCGACCAACGCCGTGCTGGTCGGCCCCAACGGCGTCGGCAAGACCACGCTGGCGCGTAATCTTGCCCACCAGGCCCTCGTCCACGGCCACACCGTGCTGGTCACCAGCGCCGGCCAGCTGCTCGGCGATCTCGCCGCCCTCGACAGCGATTCCGCCCTGCGCCGCCGCCTGCGCCATTATGCCGCGCCGTCGCTGCTGCTGATCGACGAGGTCGGCTACCTGTCGTACTCCAATCGCCATGCCGACTTGCTGTTTGAGCTGATCAGCCGCCGCTACGAGCAGAAAAGCACGGTGGTGACCACCAACCGGCCCTTCGCCGAATGGCGCGAGGTTTTCCCCAATGCCGCCTGCGTCGTCTCCATGGTCGACCGCCTCATGCACAACGCCGAGATCGTCGCCATCGAAGGCGAGTCCTACCGCGTCAAGGAAGCCCGGGAACGCACCGAACAGCGGGCGAAGCAGCGGCGGGGAGCAAAGTGATGGCCAAACGCACTTGGAAAAAGCGCCGGCACCGCGGTGCCGATCTCGACCACCGGCAATCCCATCACGCCGCCGGCCGACCGCTCACCGTCCCGCTCGGCGTCCCCCTCACCTGGACCCCTGAAGAGGCGCTCGCCGTCTACGAACTGATCGACGATTTGCGCGACCTGATCGTCGCCATCTACCAAACCAGGCTGCTGGACCTGACCCGCCGCCAACGTCAATCAGGCCCCATCGATCGCATCCACATTGACGACGACGATCTGCCCTTCTGATCGTCCATCATCGAACCGACCAAGGGGACTCGCGCCCCTTGGTCATCGTCATGCCGCCATTTTACGCCGCCAAAAAAGCGCGGATCGTCACCGCCGGCAACAGGTCGAGGTGATCGATCGCGATTCCTGGCTGGCGATGCGGCGCCTGGCCGCCGCCGGGCTGGTGCAGTTCGCCGAAGGCCAGGCGCGCGAGCTTTACCGATCGCCCGGTTTCGCCGAAACGGCACCGTCCGCCGCCGATCCGGCCGCGCGGGCCGCCGATCTCGCCCGCCAAGCTGGCCGTTCGGTGCGCATGGCGTCGGTGTTGGCCGGCGGCGGCTTTGCCGACGAGGCGGCGCCACTGCTGGCGAAGGCCCTGGCCCTGGGTGCGGGTGCGGTGCTAGCGGGCCGGGGTGAGTTGCCGGCCGATGCGACAATGGCCACGCCCGACCAGATTCGCCAGCTGGTCGAGGCCGGCGCCCTGCCGCCCGCAGCCCTGTCCATCCTGGTGGCGCTGTGGTCCGGCGGCGGCACAGGGGATGATGTCGGGCGGTTGGTGGAAGCGGCGGGCGAAGTGATCTCTGCCCTCACCGTCTGACGCCAGAAAGAATGCCTCGCAAATCTGCGCTCCGGCGGGCGGAACAGGCGGTTTCAAATGGCGGAATTTAGCCCTTTCGCGGGCATCGGCAGTGCGATACCCCAGGGGTTCGCGATAAGTGTGGAGGCTCCTCATTTCGGTGAGGGGCCTTCCCATTTTCGGGGGCAAATAGCCTCAGCCCGTCAATGCGTTGCCGCGCGATCTTGAAGTAGGCAGAATCGAAAACAGCCCCCGAAGAAATCTTCGTTGGACTGTTGCGAGTTCGATTTTCCCTTTTTGGTAATGACTGCTGCGGCACCCAAATCATGGGACCATCGCGTGAAGTCATTTGGAATTCTATTCAATGGATCTCTTGGAGTCCAGTCCGATTACGGCTGCCAGCAAAGACGACACAGAGGCCACGATAGCGTTCTCCATGTGTTCCTCTTTCGTGTGGTGGCTCGTTGACTGGCGGGACTGGGCGGCCGATCCTTCTATTGCCCCCGTTGCCTTGATATGATAAGAACATAAACAGAACGCCATCTGTGAGCATTGGCCATGCCCGACGATTCATCCTCC
>CAIULK010000200.1 GCA_903899885.1 uncultured Rhodospirillaceae bacterium | reverse complement strand
GCGCCGGGGCCCGAGGTGACCAGCACGCAGCCTACCTTGCCGGTCGAGCGGGCATACCCCTCGGCCGCATGCACGGCGGCTTGTTCATGGCGCACCAGAATGTGGCGCAGCCGGTTGTCTTGGAACAATTCATCATAAATCGGCAGCACCGCGCCGCCGGGATAGCCGAAGATCACCTCGACACCCTGATCGACCAACGCCTTCAGAAGGATTTTCGCGCCGGTCAACGTCTCATGCTGTGCCATCGTCCCGAACCTTGCCCAAACGACCAATGCGCCGGTTTTCCCAGCGCGAGCCGAGCAAGCTACTCCCTACGTGGCGCGCGGTCAACAGGGTTCGGCGAACAAATGGAAAGTTTTTATTGTGGCGGCTTTGTGAAAATTGCGCGGCCAGGATCATCCCCCGCCAGGAAACGCCGGACCGCCGCAATCACGGCGGGCGCCACGGCCTCGCAATACGCCGCCTCGATAACGGTCGCCCCCGGCAGTTGATGGCGGAACCACGTGGTTTGGCGCTTGGCGTATTGGCGGGTGGCGGTTTGGGCGCGCACCGTTGCCTCGGCCAACGTGATCTTGCCCTCCAGATGCGCCAGCAGCTCGGGCAGGCCCAGGGTTTTCATCACCGGCAGGGCGGGGTCCAGCCCCATCGCCCGGATGTCGCGGGCCTCGTCAAGCGCGCCGTGGTCCAGCATGGTCAAGAACCGGCCGTCGCAGGCGGCGATTTGTTCCGCCCTCGGCGGCATCAAGGTCAAGATCAGCCAGCGCGCCGCCACCGCGCCCTCGGGCGGCACGGCCTGCCAATCGGCCAGCGACCGCCCGGTCGCCTCGACCACCTCCCAAGCCCGGGTCAACCGTTGCGAATTGCCGGGATCAAGGCGCGCCGCCATCACCGGATCGCGGTCGGCCAAACGCGCATGAAACGCCGTGTTGCCCAGGCGCTGGAACAAGGCCCGCGCCTCGGCGCGGATGGGATCGGGAATCTCGGGAACCGGCGACAGCCCTTCGGTCAGGGCCTTCAGATACAGCCCGGTGCCGCCGGCAACGATCGGCAACGAACAGGCGGCGATTTCGGCGCGCGCCATCTCCAGCCAACGGGCGACCGAGCCGGTTTCCGTGACCGGCAACACCCCATACAGCCGGTGCGGCGCCTCGCCCTCGTCCCTTGCGCTGGGACAGGCGGACAGGATGCGCGGCCGCTCGTAGACCTGCATCGAATCGGCATTGATCACGGTGCCGCCGAATGCCTTGGCCAGCGACAAGGCCAAGGCCGATTTCCCCGAGGCGGTGGGTCCGGCGACGATGAGGGCGGGGGTGATCATCGGCGGACGATAGCCGATTTCCAAAAGGCGATACAGGGGGCCGGTTCGGGCAACATTGACATCCCAAGGGGCTGGCCGTAAGTTTCGCCTTCGCTTTTTTCTCCTGTCCGATGGGGGCTTCGCGTTGGCCCCAAGCAAGGTTCTGGCCATGAAGGTTCTGGTCGCCGTCAAACGTGTGGTCGATTACAACGTCCGCATCCGCGTTAAAGCGGATGGGTCGGGGGTCGAGACCGCCGATGTCAAATTCTCCGCCAATCCGTTCGACGAAATCGCCGTCGAGGAGGCCGTGCGCCTGAAGGAAGCCGGCAAGGCCACCGAGGTGATCGCCGTGTCGATCGGGCCCGCGCAGGCGCAAGACACCTTGCGCGCCGCGCTGGGGATCGGTGCCGACCGCGCCATTTTGGTGCGGACCGACGCCGAGATACAGCCCTTGGCGGTCGCCAAAATCCTGAAAGCGGTGGCCGAGCGCGAATCGCCCGATCTGATTTTGTTGGGCAAGCAAGCGATCGACGACGATTCCAGCCAAGTGGGGCCGATGCTGGCCGCGCTGCTGAACCGTCCGCAGGGCACCTTCGCCTCGAAGCTGACGATCGAGGACGGTGCCGCCGTCGTGGTGCGCGAAGTGGACGGCGGCTTGGAAACCCTGTCGCTGCCGCTGCCCGCCGTGGTCACCACCGATCTGCGCCTGAACGAACCGCGCTTCATTTCGCTGCCCAATATGATGAAGGCGAAGAAGAAGCCGATGGAAACCCTGACCCCGGCCGATCTGGGGGTCGACCCCAGCCCTCGCCTGACCACGTTGAAGGTCGAGGAACCGGCCAAACGCAAGGCGGGCATCAAGGTCGCCAGCGTCGCCGAACTGCTGGACAAGCTCAAGACCGAAGCGGGTGTGATCCGATGAGCGTTCTGGTCGTTGCCGAACTTCACGGCGGGCACATCGCCCCCGCCACCCTGCACGCCGTCACCGCCGCCACCCAGTTGGGCGGCGAGGTGCATCTGCTGCTGGCCGGGCACAATGTCGATCCGGCGCCCGCCGCCGCCATTCCCGCCGTCGCCAAGGTTTTGGTCGCCGACGGCGAGGCGCACGCCCACGCCCTGGCCGAACCGCTGACCGCGCTGCTGCTGCCTTTGGCCCCGCATTACAGCCACGTTCTGGCCGCCGCCACCGCGTTCGGCAAGAATTTGATGCCGCGTCTGGCCGCGCTGCTTGATGTCCAGGCGATTTCCGAGATCACCGCCGTGATCGCCGCCGACACCTTTGTGCGCCCGATCTATGCGGGCAACGCGCTGGCCACCGTGCGGTCCAGCGACACACTCAAGGTGCTGACCGTGCGCGCCACCGCCTTCGCGGCGGCGGCGGCCGAGGGCGGATCGGCGATGATCGAAACCATCGCCCCGGCGGATGCCGGTCCGGCCCGCTTCGTCGGCCAAAGCCTGACCCAATCGGCGCGCCCGGAGCTGACCTCGGCCCGCATCGTCGTGGCCGGTGGCCGTGGGCTGGGCGGGGCCGAACCGTTCCAAATGCTGGAATCCCTGGCCGACAAATTGGGCGCCGCGATCGGCGCGTCGCGCGCCGCCGTCGATGCCGGATTCGTCCCCAACGATCTGCAAGTCGGCCAAACCGGCAAGATCGTCGCGCCCGAGCTGTATATCGCGGTCGGCATTTCGGGCGCCATCCAGCACGTGGCTGGGATGAAGGACTCCAAGGTCATCGTCGCCATCAACAAGGACGAGGAAGCGCCGATCTTCCAGGTGGCCGATTACGGGCTGGTCGCCGATTTGTTCGAGGCGCTGCCGGAGCTGATCAAGGCTCTTTGATCTTATGTGAACCAGCGGCCATTGAGGCCGCGGCCAAGCGCCCGGACGGGCGCGCCCGGCGAGGGACTGAAGTAAGATGACCCAGGTGGCCGCGATTTCCCAGCAGATCTGGGACATGAAGTATCGCCTCAAGGGTCCCGACGGCACCCCGGTCGATAAAACGATCGAGGAAACATGGGCACGCGTCGCCCGGGCCTTGGCCGCCGTCGAAGCCGATCCCGCCGCCTGGGAACCCCGCTTCCTCGACATCCTGCGCGACTTCCGCTTTCTGCCCGCCGGGCGTATCTTCGCGGGCGCCGGGGCCGAGCGGCGGGTGACCCTGTTCAACTGCTTCGTCATGGGAACCATCCCCGACGATATGAGCGGCATTTTCGAGCATCTGCGCGAGGCCGCGCTGACCATGCAGCAAGGCGGCGGCATCGGGTACGACTTCTCGACCCTGCGGCCCAAGGGCGCCCAGGTCAAGGGGGTGGGCGCCGACGCCTCCGGCCCGCTGTCCTTCATGGATGTGTGGGACGCGATGTGCCGCACGATCATGAGCGCCGGGTCGCGCCGGGGCGCGATGATGGCCACCATGCGCTGCGATCATCCCGATATCGAGGATTTCATCGCCGCCAAGCAGGAACCCGGCCGCCTGCGGATGTTCAACTTGTCGGTGCTGGTCACCGACGCCTTCATGACGGCGGTCAAGGAAGACGCCGCCTGGGAACTGAGCTTCAAGGGCACGGTCTTTAAAAGCCTGCCCGCCCGCGCGCTGTGGGACAAGATCATGCGCGCCACCTATGCCTATGCCGAGCCCGGCGTGATCTTCATCGACCGCATCAACCGGCGTAACAACCTGTCCTATTGCGAAGAGATCTTCACCACCAACCCCTGCGGCGAGCAGCCCTTGCCGCCTTATGGCGTTTGCCTGCTGGGATCGATCAATCTGGCGCGCTTCGTTCTCGACCCGTTCGAGGACACCGCGCGGCTCGATCTCGACGCGCTCAACCACACCGTCGCGGTCGCCGTGCGGATGATGGACAATGTGATCGAGGCGACCCGCTTCCCCTTGCCGCAACAAGAGGCCGAGGCCCGCTCGAAACGCCGGATCGGCTTGGGCATCACCGGCTTGGCCGATGCGCTGATCCTGTGCCGCGCCCGTTACGGCGGGAAAGAGGCGATCCGCCTGACCGAAGCCTGGATGGCGGCGCTGTCCAAGGCGGCCTATCTCGCCTCGGCCGGCCTCGCCGCCGAGCGCGGCGCCTTCCCGCTGTTCGATGCGGAAAAATATCTGGCCGGTGAAACCGTGAGCGCCCTGCCCGCCGACGTGCGCGCCGCCATCGCCCAACACGGCATCCGCAACGCGCTGCTCACCTCGATCGCGCCGACCGGAACGATTTCGCTGTTCGCCGACAATGTTTCGTCGGGGTTGGAACCGGTATTCAGCTTCCACTACAGCCGCGCCGTGCTGCAACGCGACGGCTCGCGCCGGGAAGAAGAGGTGTCCGACTACGCCTTTCGCCTGTTCCACCGCATCAAGGGCGAAGGCACGCCCTTGCCCGAGTATTTCGTCGATGCCCAACGGCTTAGCCCCGGCGAGCATGTGGTGATGCAGGCCGCCGTGCAGAAATACGTCGATTCCTCGATCTCGAAGACCATCAACGTTCCCGAAAGCATTTCCTTCGCCGATTTCAAGGACGTCTATCGCCAAGCCTATGAACTGGGCTGCAAGGGGCTGACCACCTATCGCCCCAACGACGTCACCGGATCGGTGATGACCGCCAAGCCCGACCCGGCCCCGTCGGACCAAGCCGAATTGCCGTTGGATAAACCCGGCCCGCGCCCGGAAGACGCGCTGGAAAGCGGCGCGCTGCACCAGCTGACCCGCCCGCTCGACCGGCCCGAGGCCCTGCCCGGCTCGACCTATAAAGTGCGCTGGCCGGAAAGCGACCACGCGATCTACATCACCATCAACGACATCGTCCAAGACGGGCGCCGCCGTCCGTTCGAAGTGTTCATCAATTCCAAGAACATGGAGCATTACGCCTGGACCGTGGCCTTGACCCGGATGATCTCGGCGGTGTTCCGGCGCGGCGGCGACGTCGGCTTCGTGGTCGAGGAGTTGAAGGCGGTGTTCGATCCGCGCGGCGGTCAATGGGTGGGCGGACGCTACGTGCCCTCGCTGCTCGCCGCGATCGGCGAGGTGATCGAGCGCCACATGATCGACATCGGCTTCCTGCCCGATCCCAAGGCAGCCCGCGAGCCGCCGGGAGCACGGGATGACCGGCGGACATCCAACCCCACCGGCCGCCGCTCCTGCCCGAAATGCGGCCAACCGGCGTTGATCCGGTCCGAAGGCTGCGACACCTGCACCGCGTGCGACTACTCGAAGTGCGGCTAGACTTGTGGTTGTGGTATGCGCGTTTCTTCAAAACGCGCTCGAAGGCGCAAAAAGCGATCGAAGAAGGCCGGGTCACCCGGAACGGCCGCGTGGCGGGCCGCAACGCCGAGGATGTGAAGATCGGCGATCACCTTTCCCTGGATTTCGGAAAAACCGTGCGCGAGGTTCGGGTGCGGACGATGGCGGAGCGGCGGGGACCGGCGCCCGAGGCGCGAGCGATGTATGATTCCGCAGACGAAACCAAGATATGGTAGGGCGATAGCCCACCCTGTGAATTGATTCTTGTTGCCGTCATAACGATTCGTTCGCAGTATTGATCACCTTTGGCATTCAACTTTGAGCGGCTCGATGACACTTTCGCAAGCACGCCATGGTGGTTTCGGACATCCGACGGCGGGGCATCGGCACCCGTCGTCGCGTGATGGCCGCCTGCACCATGCGGTCGCTGTAAAGATAAGCATCGTTGACGATGACGGATTGTTCGTGGCGACCTGCCGGGAATTCCCCACGCTCCTGTTGGGGAGCGAGAACATGGTCGGCTTGCTGAACGAAATCCCCGAAGTGCTGAAGGTTCTCGGCCGCGAAAAATTCGGCGAGGAACCCGAAGTCCTGCCAGCGCTTCCCATGGTTTCCCCTTGCGCGGTCATAGACACCTGGGTCCTACTCTTCAGGCGGCGCTAGCCTTCGGCGGACCAGAACCGGTGGAAATACCTTCAGCATGTATACCGCATGCAGGGGCTTGCCCCGCCACGCAAGCGGCCATAATTCCCGCTCCCCGCATGCGCCCCAGGCGGCGGGGTCATCGCCCGGCCAAACGTTTGACCCCTCCCAACACGTCGCGGGTCATTTCGCGCAAGGTCTTTTCCGTGATCCGCTTGGCGACAAACAGGGCGACCGTGCCTATCGCCAGGAAAACGATAACGCTGATGGCCGCCGCCATCACCGGCAACAGCCAAAACACCACCGCGACGGCGACCAGCAAGGCAAGAAAAAGGACGCCGACCCTGGCAACGGCGGCGGTCAACGAGGGCGGTTTCGGATCGGCCTGGGGGGGGGCCGCCGGTTTCCCCGGCCGCCGGGCCTCGTCGCCCAGAATGCCCAATAGGTCGGCGATCGCCACGTCGTCGCCCGAGATCATACAGGGCACCGTATCGCGTTTCTCCATCACCCGCCGGATATCGTCGTAATCGAAGAAATGCTGTTTTTCGGCGCCCGCGCACTCGCCGCACGGGCACGGCAGATTCTGGCGGACCGCCAGATTGTTCAGCGTCTGGTGAATATGGGTGAAATGATCGCGGATCACCGCCAGCAATTCGCGCGCGGTCTTGCCGTGAATCGCGATGCGGATCGTGCGTTCGCTGGGAAAGCTTTCGACACGCGCCCGGGCGCCCTCGCGGGTCAGCACCACGCCGCGCCGCCAAAAAAGTTCATCCTCGATCAGCCGGTGGGTGCGGCAGATGAAACGGGTGATGATCCCGGCGGGCATGAAGGTGTAATGATACTCGAACACCAGGGCGCCCTTGTCCTTCCAACGGATATTCGGGGCGCCGGGCGACAGCAGTTCGGGAACGATGTACCGGTTGCCGCCGCCCTCCAACGGAAAGCACTGCTCGAACCGTTCCATCAGGCGCAGCAATTCGGGGTGCTTGGCGGCGGGATGGCGCGTTGGGTCCCAGATCGCCCCCAAATCGCTGTTGCGGAAACGGCCGTGATCATCGCGCACTTTTTCGGAATCCAGCACCGCATAGACCGCGTCGGTGCCCCAGCGCGGTTTCAAGATGACGGTGTTGCCGAGAAGCGGGTCGTCGCGGAAATGCAGGATCACCCCCAGATCGTGCAGGAATCCCGACAGGATGTCGGCGTCGGCCGCCGCGATCCCCTGGGCCTCGCACAGGCGCAGATACTCGGCCCGGTCGATATAATCGCGGGGGTCGGCCTCGACCGCCGCCCGCAGCGCGGTCCAGCGGTTGGGCCACGGGGTGCCGACAAGGGGCAGATCCGCGATGTGCTGGCGGATGGCGTTCTGCAAATCGTCCAGCCCGGCGCCGGTCTTGGCGCTGACCTGGTGGAATCCGGCGATGTCGGGGAACGAGCGGCGCAGCCCATCCTGGTCGATGGGCTTGCTCCGCTTGTCGCTTTTATTCATCACCATCAGCACCGGGCTGCCGCCGCTGAGCGTGCGCACGACGTTGAGCCAGTACTCGAACCCCTCGGCGCGGTCCTCGATCACCGCATCCCAGACGAACAGGTACAAGGTGCGGCGGGTCAGGAAGAACTGGTGGGTGGAATGGTAGATCTGCTGGCCGCCGAAATCCCAGACATTGACCCGGAAATCATCGCTTTTGCAGGTGGGCAGATGCCAGGCAACGATGTTGATGCCCCGCGTGCTGTCGTGGCTTTCGTCGCCGCTGGCCAGGGGGGCGGCGCGGTCCATCAGCTTGCGCATCAGCGAGGTCTTGCCCACCGTGCCCTCGCCGACGATCACCAATTTGGCCTCGAACAACCGGGTTTCCCCCTGCTCATCCAGCGCGGCCCGGTACCGCTGAATCGCCGCCCAGCCCTCGGCGGCGATCTCGGGCGGCGGGTCGGTGAGGCGGACGTCCGTTAGATCGACCGGCTTGAGGCGGCGCAGCGCGGTCAGCGCCCGCGGCAGACGGGTGATGGGGGTTCCCCTGATTCCGAGGTGTTCCAGGGCCGTCAGGCGGCCGATCCCCTCGGGCAGCGAGGAAATCTTGGTGGCGTCAAGATCAAGACGGCGCAAGGCGGGCAGGCGGGCAACTGCCTCGGGCAACGCGGTCAGTTTGGTGGTCGCCAGACGGAGGTCTTCCAGGCGGGTGAGGGCGGCGATCTCGGGCGGCAACGCGGTCAGCGGGTTGCCGGAGAGATTGAGCATCCTCAGGCCGGTCAGCCGCCCGATTTCCGGGGACACCTCGGTGATCCCGGCGTCTGTCAGCGCAAGGCGCTCGAGGCCGGATTGATCCAGCAGTTGTTGCGGAAACCGCCCAAGCGGCACACCGTCCAAGTCCAACTCGATCCAAGGCCGGGCCAGCAGGGGCATCACGGTCGATGGGTGCGACACTGTCGTACATAATCCGTAAGGATCGGAGCGCGGGCAAGGTGGGCACCAAAGCCGGATAAGGGCTTGCCGCCTTTTCCCCAAAACAGTGGATTTGAAGCGACGACAGGCGCCGATGGCCGCGAAGCGCGGCGGGATCGACCGACTCCTTATCGCTTATGGCCAGGTTTTCCAGAGCTTCTGGAAGGCGGGCAACGGCATGCTTGGTTCCCCGATAAAGGGTTAGTGTCTTCAATGTCGGCGGAAGAACCAGCCCCGAACCGGGATTCAGCGCGAGGGCCTCAAGGCACGGCCAGACGGACGCGTCGAGCCCGGAGACCACTTCGAGCGACCATAGATCCAACCGCCGCAGGCCGGCCAAGCACTCCAGCCCCGGCGGTAGCGTCACGCCGCCGAGTTTTACCCCCTCAAGCTGAGTCAGACGATCCCAGGCAATGCCGTGAACCGCCGTACCGCTGGTCCAGGATACATCCACCTCGCGCAGCGCGGGCAGGCGTTCCAGCGCCCCGTTCACCGCAATCCGCTCGTTCCTCGACAGGTTCAGCTTGGCCAGCCGCTCCAGCCGTTCGATCCGCAGTGGCAGCCCGGTCAGGTCGTGGCCGGACAGATCCAGGCTTTCCAGCCACGTCAGATCGCAAATCTCCGGCGGCAATTCGGTCAGGCGGTCGCTGGGGCGGGCGTTATAACCCACGCCGAGGTCCAACTCGGTTGCCCGGCTGTTCCGCGCGTCCTCGATGCGCCAGCGTATCCAATCCATCCCACATCCCCCACGGCGTCGCGGGAAATACTACGATGGGATGCCGCCGATGAAAAGCCTACTCGCCCTCGAAATCGCCTTTCGCGTGCTCGCGCAATTGCCCCAGCCGCCGCCGGTATTCCAGCGCCGCCCCGTAATCGGCGAAATGCACATAGCGCGAATGCGGCGCCCGCACCCGGCGTGCGTGTTTGATCGGGCACCAATATTCCTCGGTGCGGGCCGCGATTTCGCGCGCCCAGCCCAGCACCCCGTTGCCATAGCCGCAATACACGCAGTTCAGCTTTTCCAGCGGGTTGAGATAGGCCAGATGGTGGCGATCGACCACCACGAAATCCGAGCGCGGCACCTTCTTGATTCCGTAGACCGGAAAGCACACCGCCTGATAGACCGTCAGCACCAGATCCAGCAGCGACAGCGGGATGATCAGCGCGTAAATGAAGGGCGACACCAGATAGAAGGCGATGGGCGAGCGCCGCAACTGCTCCCACAAGCCCCGCCGGAACACCCGGTGGCCCGCTTGCACCCCATGCTCGAAGCGGATGCGGTTGCGCTCGACGCGATAGCGGAACTGTGCGCGCTGTTCGGCGACACGGGCTTCGACCTCGGCTTCCAGCGCGCGGATGCGGGCGACCAGATCGTCGAGGACTTTATCCTTGAATTCCATGCGCGGTATCCTACGCGCGAATGGGTGAATCGTCGTGCTCTATCTTGAACCGGCGGGCGGGCACCGCTAGACTCAGCCCCTCGCCTTCCTTGGGGGTCCCATGACCGAACGTGTGTTGATTGTCGATTTCGGCTCGCAGGTTACGCAACTGATCGCCCGGCGCGTCCGGGAAAGCGGTGTGTATTGCGAGGTTCATCCCTTCAACAAGGTCAACGGCGCCTTTTTGGCGGCTTACGGCCCGAAGGCGGTGATCCTGTCGGGCGGCCCGGCCTCGGTGACCGACATCGGCACCCCGCGCGCCGACGACGGCGTGTTCACCCTGGGCGTGCCGGTTCTGGGCATCTGTTACGGCCAACAAACCATGTGCGCCCAATTGGGGGGGGTGGTCGAAAGCGGCCACGCCCGCGAATTCGGTCGCGCCCATGTCGATGTGGCGGAGGATTGCGCGCTGTTCCACGGCGTGTGGGCCAAGGGCGACCGCGAACAGGTGTGGATGAGCCACGGCGACCGCGTGACCCAATTGCCCCAGGGCTTCCGCG
>CAIULK010000199.1 GCA_903899885.1 uncultured Rhodospirillaceae bacterium | reverse complement strand
GCTTTACTATTCATATGCCCCTCGGCCTAAGCGGGCGCGTCCGCGCGCTTGGCCGCTCGCTCAATGCTAAAGCGGTTTGCGCCAGATTAAGCGCAAACCGCTTTAGCCCCCCGTCTTCAACGTATAAGCCAGCCGCAACCCGCCCCAGTGGCGGCCCTTGATGGAAATCGGGGCCGAGAGATCCTGCATCATCACATAGGCGCCGCCGCCCATGTCGCGCAGATAGCTTTGCAACAGATAGGGCTGGGTGTTGGCCCCGGCCCGCGCCCCCGTGCGGTCGTTGAACATCCGGCGATTGCGGCAGTTGGCGTGTTCCAAACCGGGTCCTTGCCCTGCGGCTGGGAATATTTCCGGTTATGGGTGGGCAAAAAGCCGTTGCGGTCCACCGCCGCGCAGAACACCACGCCGGGGTGCACGTCCAGCATCGGTTCTTGAATCTCGGGCAGCACGCGGTCGCAGACGGTGACGAAACGGGTCATCAATTGGGCGGGGTTGCTGCCCGCGATCGGCTGATAGGAGTCGTCGAGGAAATCGTCCAGGGTCGCGGCCCCCTTGTCGATTTGCGCCTCGAAGGCGCGCCCAACCCGGTTGGCGGCGTCCTTGACGGCGGCAATGAACGGAATATCCAACGCCAGATAACCGGCCAGAATGGCTTCCAGCCGGGACATCGCGTCGGCCGGACCGTTCAGTTTCAGGTCGGCCCCCGCCCCGTCGATGAATTCGAGTTCGGCGTTGAGCCGCCCCACTTCGGGCAGGTCCATCTCGAACCGGTCGCCCAGCGCCAGACCGGGCGGGATCGGCCGCAAAAGCGCCCGGTCCTGGTTCAAATCGATCAGGTCCACGGCCGCCGGGCCGGTTTGCAGGAACAGCCGTGCCGGCAGCGGCACCGGCAGTGCCCCTTGGCGGCTGGAATTCATCGCCGTGGTCTGCGACAAAATCAGCTTCAACCGCCGCTGAAGATCGCCCAGATGCGCGGCGGAATCGTTGGCCAACGCGGTGACGTTGGCGGCCAAGCGCCCGGTTTCATCGGCCCCTTGGGCGATCTCGCGCACGCCGTGGCCGACGCTGGCGGTCCGTTCGGCGGCCTCGTGGGCATTTTGGCTGATATGATGGGTGGCGGCACCTTGCTCTTCCACCGCCACGGCGATGGCCGAGGCCGCCTCGTTGATTTGGCTGATGATGCTGACGACCTCGCCGATCGCGTCATAGGCTTGACGGCTGACCTCGGAAATACCGCCCAATTGCCCGGCGATTTGATCGGTCGCCTTGGCGGTTTGGTTGGCTAGGTTCTTGACCTCGTTCGCCACCACGGCGAAGCCCTTGCCCGCGTCCCCGGCGCGGGCCGCCTCGATCGTCGCGTTCAGGGCCAAAAGATTGGTTTGCGCCGCGATATCGGTAATCAGCGACAGCACTTGGCGGATTTCCTCGGCCGCCGTCACCATGCCTTGAATCGTTTGGCTGGCCTTTTCCGCCTTGACCACCGCCTGCGAGGCGATGTCGTGCGCCCCTGTCACCTGACGCCCGATTTCCAGGCTGGAGGCGGCCAATTCCTCGGTCGCGGCGGCCACGGCATCGACATTGGCGGTCGCCTGATCGGCGTCGGATTCAACGGCGTGGGCGCGCCCGGTCATGTCCTGGCTGGCCCCGGTCATCCGTTCGGCCACGGTCACCACCTTCACCGCGTCCTCGGCGACCCGGCCGACGGTGAATTGCGCCTCGCCGTCGAGCGCGTCGGTCAGGGCCAGCATGTCGCGCTTGACCACGAAATCCTGACGCTGGCTGGCCCGCATCGCCTGCATCTTGCACAATTCCTGGGCGTTGTCCTTGAACACCTGGATCGACGAGGCCATGCGGCCGATTTCGTCGCGGCGGCTGGCATGCGGAATTGCCACGCAGACTTGACCCTGAGCCAGATTATCCATGCAACCGGTGACGTCTTGGATCATCAGCATCACGGAGCGGATCAAAAAAGCCACCAGCGGCGCCGACACCGCCATCGCCAGCAGGTAGGACAACAGAATCAACATGCGCGAGCGGCCCGCCGCCCCCTTTTGCGTCTCGATCGCCCGATCCTCGGCGTTCCGGGCCTCGGCGCTGGCGCGCTGGGCCGCCGCCAGGGCCGGTTCGCCCAGATCCCGCAAACGCTGGGCCGCCGCGCGGCGCGCATCGACCGGGGTTTCAGACTCGATTTTCGGCAGGTCGGTTTGGGCGAAGGACGCCAAGGCGGACAGGATTTTGCCGTCGTCGGAGGGCAAGACATCGGCATCGGCGGCCAGCGCCTTGGCCGCGGCTTCCAGCTCGACCCGCCGCCGTTCGACCGTCAGGCCGCGGTCGGCGTCCCACAACAACCCGTCGCCCGCCACGAACACCGCCTGGGCATGGTGCAGCAAGGCACCCACCGCCACCACGCGGCGATGCTCGGCCTCGCCCTGGGTGGTGCCCCACTCGGCCTCCGACACGCTCCACACCGCCAACACGGTCAGAAGTGTCAACGGAATGCCCGTCATCAGCCCGATGGTCACCAGTTTCGCGCGAAACGACCAGTGGTTCACCATAACCGCGCCCTCCTCCAACCCCCCCATCCGAATATCCAAACGGGTGGGGAAACGGCAATCCCTCTTATTGCCGAAAGATGAAGGCGGGTTCAATCTTAAACGTTGGACGGAGGATGATTCGGCGGACAATCGATAGCATGGGCGGTACCATGTCCGGTACCTTGGGCGGATCCGTGGATTTCCATGAACGGCTTCATGCGCAGGTCGAACTCGATAATATGGTCGATCAGCCACGACCGCAAAAACTCGGCGACCCCGCGAATCATCTGGTCGCGCCGGTCCGGCGGAGCGTTAATATATCCCTGAACGATAGACACCAGCTTCTTTAAAAGATCGCGATGTGCCTTTTGATGACTTATAATAAACGGATAATGTATTGTTGCCTGAAGCTGCTCCTCATGGCGAAAATGCTCTGCTGAATACTCGACAAGACCAAGGAGTACCCGCTTCACTTTCTTATGGTCAACTCCGTGACCAATCGCAACCTCAAAATTATTTATAAGCTCCACCAAATGCTTGTGTTCCGAATCGACGGTGTCGTTGCCCACCGCCATCGCTTCGCGCCAGACGATCGTCATCGACGTCCCTCCTTGCACGCCGTCCCCATCCGAACGATAGCAAATTCACAAAACGTTTAATAGTTGCATCATTGGCGTTCGTGCGTTTTTTAGGGGTTCAATTCGAACGCTGGCGCGGGCCGCGATATGATGGGATACTCCCCCATCATGCGGCGTTGGGTCACACTTCTTTGCTTGGGCGTTCTGCTGTCGGCACCGGCCTGGGCCGATGACCGGCTGACCCTTGTCCGCCGCGCCGCCGAAATCGGCTATCCGCCGGCCGAGTTCGAGCTGGGCGAGGCCTATGCCACCGGCATCGGTGTCGCGCACGATTCGTTCGAGGCGTATTTGTGGTATCTGCGGGCGGCGGCCCATCCGTCGCCGCAAGAAAAGGTGCGCTTCGAAGCGGCGCGCGACGGCGCGGCCCAAGTGCTGAGCCCCTCCGATATCGATCGGGCGAAGGTGATGGCGGCGGGCCACCAGTTGCCGCCCGTCCCCGGCCCGGCGGGCGTTCCCGGCGCGCCCGTGGTGCCGCCCGCCCCCGGCACGCAACACAAGGCAACCATCGGATCGGGGTTTTTCGTGACCGCCGACGGCAGCTTGCTGACCAACGCCCATGTGGTGACCGGCTGCAAGAAAATCCTGGCGACGCCGTCGGGCTCGAAAACCAGTTATCAAGCGAACTTGAAGACCGCCGACGCCGTCAACGATCTGGCGCTGCTGACCTCCAGCATCGTGCCCCCCTTGGTGCCCCATTTCCGCGAGGATCGCCCGATCCGGCCGGGCGACGGGGTGGTGGCGGTCGGCTTTCCACTGGCCAACCTGCTATCGCGCGAGATCAACGTGACGGTGGGCGATGTCAGCGCGTTGGGCGGACCTCGCGGCGATCAGCGCTTCCTGCAAATCACCGCGCCGATTCAAAAGGGGAATTCCGGCGGCCCGCTGGCCGATATGAGCGGCAACATCATCGGCATCGTGACCCGCAAGATCAACGCCATGGAAGTCAACCGCCAGACCAACGACCTGCCGGAAAACATCGCTTTCGCCCTAAAGGTCGATGTCATCCGCGCCTTCTTGTCGGCCAATCAGGTGCCGATGGCCACCGGGGGAACAAAGACCTCTATGTCGGCCGCCGATGTCGGCGAACAGATCGGCAAATCCACCGCTCTTATCTTGTGCCTACTGGACTGACCATGACGCCCTCCTGCCCGCGCGCCCTCGCCGTTTATGCCAGCCGGTTCGAGGAATCGCGGGGGCGCCTGTACCATGAGCCCGAAAGCCAAACCCGCACCGCCTTTCAACGCGACCGCGACCGCATCATCCATTCGGCCGCCTTTCGGCGCCTGCAATACAAGACCCAGGTGTTCGTCTATCACGAGGGCGACAATTTCCGCACGCGCCTGACCCATTCGCTGGAAGTTTCGCAGATCGCGCGCTCGATCAGCCGGGTGCTGGGCCTTGACGAGGACATGGCCGAAGCCCTGGCCCTGGCCCACGATCTGGGCCACACCCCGTTCGGCCACGCCGGCGAGGACGCGCTGAAGGAGGTTTTGGCCGATTACGGCGGCTTCGATCACAACGCCCAGTCGCTGCGCGTGGTCACCCGGCTGGAGCGCCGCTATCCCGATTTCGACGGGCTGAACCTGACCTGGGAAACCCTGGAAGGCCTGGTCAAGCACAACGGCCCGTTGGCGCTGCCCCACCCCGGCGCGGTCGCCGAATACATCGCGCGGCATGATCTGGAAACCGGCACCTTCGCCGGGCCCGAGGCCCAGGTCGCCGCCCTGGCCGACGACATCGCCTATAACAACCACGATATCGACGACGGTTTGCGCGCCGGGCTGTTCACCATTGACGACTTGAAGGACGTGCCGCTGGTCGGCCCGGTGTTCGCCGAGGTCGCCCGCGATCATCCGGGCCTGGATACCTCGCGCCGCATTCACGAGGCGGTGCGCCGCCTGATCGGGGTGATGATCCTGGATCTGATCGCCGAAACCCGAACGCGGATCGCCGAATGCAACCCCGGTTCGGCCGAGGCGGTACGCCATCTGGGCCAGCCGCTGGTTGCCTTTTCGGAAGAGATGCGCGCCAACGACCGCGCCTTGAAGAAATTCCTGTTCGCCAACATGTACCGCCACTTCACGGTCAACCGGATGACCAGCAAGGGCCGCCGGGTGATCAAGGACCTGTTCACGCTGCTGCACGCCGAGCCCGAATGCCTGCCGCCCGACTGGCGCGAACAATGCGACGGCAAGAAAACCCCCGCCACCGCCCGCGTGGTCGCCGACTATATCGCCGGAATGACCGACCGGCTGGCGCTGGATGAACACCGCCGCCTGTTCGACATGCAGGAAAAACCCTAGGTTCTGTTGAACAAGTCTGCATTCATAGCCGTCACTCCCGCGAAAGCGGGAGTCCATGCGTCCACAAGCACAACATTTAGCGGGTGCCCGTATTCTCGGCCCAACATGGACCCCCGCCTTCGCGGGGG
>CAIULK010000198.1 GCA_903899885.1 uncultured Rhodospirillaceae bacterium | reverse complement strand
GTTGCCGCCGCCGATATTGCCCCACCCTTCACCGTGAAGCCGGGCGATGATCTTACGGGCGTTGGTTTCGATTTTCGCCATGCGACCTTGCCATCCGTGCACTATTGTGCACGCGCGGACGGGCGCCGTCAATGATCAACCCAGATCAGTCAGCGCCGAGAAGGCGTCGGGGGCAACGGGCCGGTTCAGTACATGGTGGCGGTGCCATAGGGCGTAGAACAGGAGCGACCACGCGGCAAAGCCGGTTTTCGGGGCGATATGGCGGAACAGCGACGTTACCGCCGCCGGATCGGCCAATTCGGCGATCCCTGGCTGGGCGGCGACCAGCGGGCCGATTTCGGGCCGCGCCTTGATCCAGTCGGCGACCGGAACCGTGAAGCCGCGTTTGGGCAAGAAACCTTGGGCTTCCGGTAACACCCCGTCGAGCCAGCGGCGCAGCAGCCATTTGCCGGTGCGGCCCCGTACCTTGAAGCGGTCGGGCAGATTGAAGGCGAAGGCGGCGACCTTGGCGTCCAGGAACGGCACGCGTCCCTCGATCCCATTGGCCATCAGGCAGCGGTCGGCCTTGATCAGCAGATCGTTGGGCAGCCAATCGGCGCAATCGATCGCCTGGGCGATTTGCAGGCGGGTCCGGCCGGGCTGGGCCTCGTCGCGTTCGGCCAGGGCGATGCCGTCGCGCCAGCCAGTCGCGGGCGACCGCAGAATGCCCAATCCGTCGAAGGTGCCCTTGCGGCGCATTTTCTTGGGAAACCAGACCCGCGCCGCGTCGCGGTAGCGGCCATAGCCGGCGAACAACTCGTCGCCGCCCTCGCCCGACAGGATCACCTTGACGTGGCGCCTGGCCACCTCGGCCAACTTGAAGGTGGGCAGGCAGGCGTAATCGGCGGCCGGATCGTCCATCGCCGCCGCGACGCGGGGCAGCAGCGACCAGAAATCGTCCGCGTCGAACGGCACATCAATCGCCTCGGCGCCAACCGTTTTTGCCAGGAAAAGCGCGTGGCGGCGTTCGTCGGCGATCTGGGTGCCGGGGAACCCCGCCGTGAAGGCCAATACCGGACGGCGGTTCAGCCGCGCCATCAGTGCCAACAGGGCCGAGGAATCGATGCCGCCCGACAGAAACATCCCGAAGGGCACGTCGGCCCGCTGGTGAACATCGACCGAGTTGGCCAGAACCTCGTCGAGACGGCCAATTAGGGTGAACTCGTCGCCAAGGGTGGGATCGCTTGCGCCCAGTGCGGCGGTGCGGCGGGTTTCGATGATCCGCCCGTTTTCGATCACCAGGGTTTGGCCGGGATGAACCCGGTGGATGCCGGGAACGATGGTTTCGCCCCCGGTGGTGAATTGAAGCTGCAACAGTTCAAGGGCCTTGTCGGCGCGCACGCCGCGCGGCACAAATCCGGCGGCCAGCAGCGCGCCCGCTTCCGAGGCGAAGGCGAAGCCGAACGGCCCCTCGCACCAATACAGCGGCTTGATGCCGAACGGATCGCGGGCCAGCACGACCCGGCCGGTCGTCGCATCGTCGATCGCCAGCGCGAACATGCCGCGCAAACGGGCCGCGAAATCCAAACCGGCGCGGCGGTACAGATGCAAGGGCGATTCGGAATCCGAGCCGGTGCGGAACAGTTGGCCGGGCATCGCGGCCCGCAGTTCGGGATCGTTGTAGATCTCGCCGTTGGCAACGATGGCGCAACCGTCATAATCCAGAATCGGTTGCCGCCCGCCCTCCAAATCGATGATCGCCAGCCGTGTTTGGATCATCCCGACGCCCGCGCGAAGGTGGCGACCGCGCCCATCCGGCCCCCGGTGGCCGAGCGCGTCGGCCAAGCGGTCGAGAGTGGCCGGGCAGGGCGGGCTTCCGTCCCGCGTGATCAGGCCGGCTATGCCGCACATGGCAGGGTGATCCCGGTAAGGAAATCGCGGTAACGGGCGACCACCGCCGCTTCGGTGAAGCTGTGTTCATAGGCGGCGTGGCCCGCACGGGCCAGGCTGCCAGCCCAAGTGGGATCGGCCAGCAGCCGGGTGATCGCGGCGGCCATCGCGCCCGCCTCGCCGATCGGCACCAGAAGGCCGCTTTCGCCGTGTTTGATCAATTGCGTCGGCCCTTGCGAGGCGCAGGCCACCACCGGCACGCCGTGCGCCCAGGCCTCGATCACCACGTTGCCCAAGGGTTCGTGCTTGGACGGGCACAGATACAGATCGGCTGTGGCCAGCAGATCGGCGACGTCGTCGCGCCAGCCCAGAAAGCGCACGCGGTCCGCCACCCCCAAGGATTGGGCCAAACGGATGAGATCGGCGCGCAACTCGCCCTCGCCGCCGATCCACAGATGCAGCCGGGGCACTTGGGCCAGTGCCGTGATCGCCACGTCCAGCGCCTTGTTGGGGTGCAAGCGTCCCAGCGCCAAGGCCAGCGGCGCGTCGGCGGGGGTGTCGAGAAGGGAACGGTCGAGCGGCACGCCCGGCGCCGCATCGACGAAATTGGGCAGATAGTGCACGCGCGCCTGGGGCCAGCCTTGGCCCAGGATCCAGTCGCGAATGTCGGGGGTGTTGGCCACCAGATGATGGCAATGGCGGTAATGCCGCAAATCGTAATAGCCGCCCAAACGCCCGGCCAGAACATAGCCCTTGGGCGGCGGACAAAAATGGGTGGCGCGGTTCATCCAACTGAACACCACGTCGGGCCGGACTCGGGCGATGACCCGCGCGAGGCGTGGTTTGGTGAGGAAGTCCAACCGGCCGCCGAAACCCAGTTCGGTCAGCGGAAGGCCCGCCAGCCGCGCCGCCCGCCCGGCATTGCGGCGGATCACCAGATGCTGGTCGAACCCGGCGCGGTCGAAGGCCAGGGCCAATCGCTCGAAAAACGCCTCGGCGCCGCCATGCGCCGCCCCGGCCATCACTTGCAACAGGCGGGTCATGCCAGAGCCGCCTCCAAGGCTTGCGCCGCCGCGTCCCAGGTGCGCCCTTGGTACAAGGCCCGCGCCTCGGCCCCGGCACTGGCGCGGGTGGAGGCGTTGGTCAGCAGCATCACCGCCAGATTGGCGAAGGCCTCGTCGTCGGGCGCCATCCAGCCGGTGTGGCCATTGACGATCCTTTCTTGTGCCGCGCCCAAGGGGCCGACCACGGCGGGCACCCCGGCGGCTTGCGATTCCATCAAGGTAAAGGCGCTCACATCGTCGGCATCGCCGGGATAAAGATGCACGGCGGCTTGGCCCCAGGCCTCGGCCATCAGGGTATCGCCCTGGGGGCGGATCACCGACACGCCGTGATCCGTCATCGCCGCGACCCGCGCGGCCAGGGGGGCCAGTTCGGGCGCGATCTCGCCGCTTTCTTGGTGTTTGGCCAGCAGCATCGAATGGAGTTGCAGCCGGGCGTCCGGGCAGGACGGCCGGATGCGGTGTTCCCACAGATCCAGCAAACGATCCAGCCCTTGCGCCGGATGGGTGGTGACCATGGCGATGGGGGGAGCAGGCCCGACGAATGCGCGCGGCGCCAGGAAGTCGCCCTTCACGGCGGGTGGCAGCAGGAATGCGCGTGGGCAGTTCTGGGCGGCCGAGGTCAGCAGCAGACGTGGCTTGTGCTCATTCAGCCGGGCGCGGGCGGATTTGCCTTCCAACAGGCGGCCGGGGCCGACATGCCAGAAAACCCTTTGTTTGGCGCCGCGCACGAATTCCAGCAAGGCGGTCTTGCGAAAGGCGATCAACAGATCGGTGGCCAAGGGGCGGCGCTGATCAAAGCGTTCCCAGTGGGCGCCCTCGATGGTCAGCGCCCAGCGGCAATGATTGTAGACCGACACCGCATGGCCGCGTTTGGCCAATGCCCCGGCCAAGGCGGCGAACGCCTTCTCGGCCCCGCCCAGCGGACGGCTGGAGGCGGTATAGCCATCGAAGGCGATCGAATCGTCAACCAGGGTGATATGCATTGAATGATTTATACGGACGGGGGGGCCTCTTGCCAAGTACCGGCGGTTTCCGGCACTCTGCCCAGCGAAAAGGAGAACCGTCGATGCCGATCACCCGTCTTGCCCACCGCAGCGTGCTCTTGGTCGCGGGCGAGGATCGCCGCCCCTTCCTGCAAGGGCTTATTTCCAACGATATCAACAAGGTTGCCGAGGGTAAGGCGATCTGGGCGGCGTTTTTGACGCCGCAGGGCAAGTTCCTCTGCGATCTGTTCATCGCGGAACGGGGCGAGGCGTTCCTGGTCGATGTCGAAAGCGGGTACCGCGACGATTTCCAGCGCAAGCTGATGATGTTCCGGTTGCGCTCGAAAATCACCGTGACGGCGCCGGATTTGGGGGTGTGGGCGTTCTGGGGCGAAGCGGCCCCCGCAGGCGGCCTTTCCGTCGCCGATCCCCGCTTGGCCGAGATGGGCGGGCGGATCTATGCCGAACAAGCTCCGACGGCGAGCGAGGCGGCGTTCGCCGAATGGGACCGCCTGCGCATCACGCAGGGTCTGCCCGACGGCAGCCGCGACATGGTTCAAGATCATGCGATCGTGCTGGAAGACGGGTTCGATGAACTCGGCGGCGTCGATTTCCAGAAGGGCTGTTATCTGGGCCAGGAATTGATCAGCCGGATGAAGCACCGGTCCTTGGTCAAGAAGCGTCTGCTACCGGTGACCATCGAGGGCGAGGCCCCGCCCGCCGGAACCCCGGTCACCCACGGCGGCGCCGAGGCGGGCGAGATGCGCAGTTCGGTGGGCACGGACGGCTTGGCGCGGCTGCGCCTCGACGCGGTGCGGGCGGGCGGTGTGTTTGAATGCGGCGGCGCCCGCCTAATCCCGCATGTCCCGGGCTGGATGGTTTTGCCGGACTAAATTTGACCGCTTCCCGCACCGAAAAAAGCCCAGGCGTTGCGGCCCGAATGTTTGACCCGGTACATCGCGGTGTCGGCGGCCTTGCATACCTCGTCCATCGAGTAGCCGTCGTCGGGAAACACCGCGATGCCGACCGAGGCGCCGATGGAACAGATGGTGTCATGCACCGGGATTGGCTCGGCCAAGGCCTCGATGATCTTGGCCGCGACCAGCGACGCGTCTTGCGGCAAATGGATTTCCTCGGTGACCACCACGAATTCATCGCCGCCGATCCGTGCCACGGTGTCCGAGGTGCGCACGCACGACAGCAAGCGCCGCGCGACGGTTTGCAGCACCAGATCGCCAGCCTCGTGGCCCAATGTGTCGTTGACCGGCTTGAAGCGGTCGAGGTCGATATACAGCACCGCCATCCGGCCGCCGTGGCGGCGCACGCGGGCAATCGCGTGGTTCATGCGGTCGTTCAGCAGATTGCGGTTGGGCAATCCGGTCAGTTGGTCGTGATGGGCCAGGCGGCGCACCCGTTCCTCGTTTTCCTTGCGTTCGGAAATATCGCGCAGGATGGCGGTGAACAGCCGTTGGCGGTTTTGCCGTAGTTCGCTGACCGATACCTCGATGGCAAAGCTGTGACCGTCGCGCCGCCGACCGGTTCCTTCCGTGACATGGCCCGAGGTGGCGAGCGAGCGGGCCGCCAAATAGGCGCTGAGCGTGGATTTCGAATCCTCGCGGGGGTCGCCATCCAAAAGTTCGATGAAGCGGTGACCGGCCATCTTGCCGGGGCCATAGCCGAACATTCGTTCGGCCGCCGGATTGGCCGATTCGATAAGGTCGCTCTCGCCGACCGTGACGATTCCCTCGGCCACCGAATGCAGGATTCCGCGCAAACGTTCCTCGCGCTCGCGCAACGCCTCGGCCGACTTGACGAATTTCGAAATGTCGTGCACCTCGACCAAGAAGCGCTCCGACCCTTCCCCGGACAGACCTTCGCCCAGCGGACGGACCCGCAATTCGGCATTGAACGGCGCCGAATGGCTTTTGGTCAGTTTCAGCGGGATGAAATCCTCATCGGCCAGCAAGCTCCAGCCCGCCTCGACCAGCAGGCGGTAATCCTCGGCGATAAAGGATTGGAACGGACGGCCAACCGCTTGCGCGGCATCGTCCAAATCCAGCATGCGAAGCCCGGCCTCGTTGATGAAGGTGATCTTGCCGTCCTCGATCAGGCACACCAAGGCCGAGACCAGCTCAAGCAGGTCATGCTCGGACAGCCCTCCTGGGTACCGGTCGGGCAATGCTAAGACCACGTTCCCCCCGCTGGATTTACCGGAAGATGTTGATTCGGCGTCCAACTGTCAATACACCCAATTCTAAGTGGGAACTGGTTAAGGGTTTGCCATCATGTCACCGCGTGGTTTTTCGTTGTTCGCCGCCGCTGCGGGGCTTGCCGCCCTGGCCGGGGCCGCTGTTGCCCAGTATGGTTTCGGGCTGAGGCCGTGCGTGTTGTGCTTGGCGCAACGGGTGCCGTTCGCACTGGCCGTGATGGCCGGGGCCGTGACGGGATTGTGGAGCTTGGGGGATACGGCGCAGCGCCGCCTAGCCGGGTTGGCCGGGTTGGCCTTTGCCGTCAACACCGCCTTGGCGACCTATCACGTGGGGGTCGAGCGGCATTGGTGGGCCTCGGCCGTTTGCGGCCGGGACACGTCGGAGGTGGCCGACATCGGCAATCTGGCGTCCGCGTTGAGCAAACCGGCCGAGGTCGAGTGCGACCGGCCAGCCTTGGTTTGGCATGGACTCACGATGGCCGGAGCCAACATCGCCTATAGCGGCCTGCTGACCGCCGCAGCGGTAATGGCGGCGCGCAATTGGCGCCGCCGCCGGTAGAAAGCAAAAAGCAGGAAAGGAAAAGGGAAGGCTTAGAAGCCTTCGCGCTCCAGGCGCTTACGTTCCAGCTTGCGGGCGCGGCGAACCGCCTCGGCCTGCTCGCGGGCGCGCTTTTCCGAGGGCTTCTCGTAATTGCGGCGCAGCTTCATCTCGCGGAAGACACCCTCGCGCTGCATCTTTTTCTTGAGCGCCTTCAGGGCCTGATCGACATTGTTGTCACGAACGAGAACTTGCACGTTTCGCCACCGCTCCTCTTACGCAGAAAACCACAGGGGGACCTTAGGAAGGGGGTCTGATACCACAGCTGGGCGGGGTTGTGAAGCGGTCATTCGCTCCAGTCACTCGCACGGCGCCAATTGCCGGTTCTTCAGCCGGTGCCGGATGTGGCCGAAGGCGCCGACCAGGAAGGCCAGTCCGAAGAAGCCCAACATCACGTACCATTTGTTGTCGCCCAGCCAGCGGTCGAGGGTTCGGCCCAGCCAAGCGCCGCCCCAGGCGAAGCTGTGCGCCCACACCTGGGCGGCGATGAAATTTAAGATCAGATATTTGGTGCGCGACACGCCCGAGATGCCGATCACGAACGGCGCCAGATTGCGGATGCCGTAAATGAAGCGGAACGACAAGATGAACAGGATCGGGTGATCCTTGACCAGATGGAAGGCCCATTCGATCTTGTGTTCCAGCTTGGGCCAGCGGTCCAGCATCGGCGCGCCATAGCGCCGCCCCAGATAAAAAAAGAACTGGTCGCCGAGAAAGCTGCCGACGAAGGCCGACAAAGCCAGCAGCTCGACGTTGATTTCCAGCTTCTTCGCCATCGCCCCGCACAGGATGACGACGGTCTCGCCTTCGATGAAGGTCCAGGCCAGAACCACCGGATAGGTGAGTTCATGATACTTGGCGATCAAATGGAGCAGATATTCTTCCAAGCCACGTCCCGCCGCTGTTACAAACTGCTACGAATTCACGGCAGCATACGCCTGGGGACCAAGCCCGCGTCAATCACGAATTGGCAAGAAGCGGGCGTATGACAAAACCGTCATGGTTTTTGCGGTGTCAAACGGGTGACATGGCCCATTTTGCGGCCCGCGCGGGTTTCCGCCTTGCCGTAAAGATGCAGCCGCGCCTCGGGGTCCCTCAAGATGTCGGGCCATTGATCGATATCCGCGCCGATTAAATTCTTCATCACGGCGTCGCTGTGGCGGCGCGGGCTGCCCAGCGGCAAACCGCAGACGGCGCGCACGAACTGTTCGAACTGGTCGGTGATGCAGGCGTCCATCGTCCAGTGGCCGGAATTGTGGGGCCGGGGCGCCATTTCGTTGGCCAGGATCCGGCCGTCCTTGGTGACGAACATCTCGACCGCCAGCAGGCCGACCAACTCCAATTGGTCCGCCGACCGCCGCGCGATGGCTTCGGCCTCGGCCAGCAGTGCGGGCGAGACCGGGGCGGGCACCGTGGTGGTATCCAAGATGTGATGGGTGTGGACGTTCCAGGCCGGGTCGAAGGCGGCCCAGCCGCCGTCCAGCCCACGCGCGCCGACCACCGAGATTTCGCCCAGGAAATCGACGAAGCCTTCGACCACTCCTTGAGGATTCTCGGCGTTTCCGGCCATCGCGGCCCAGGCGGCCTGGGGATCCGTGGCGGCGTCGATCTTGACTTGCCCCTTGCCGTCATAGCCCAGCCGGGTGGTTTTCAGAACGGCGGGGCGGCCAATTTCGTCCAGCGCCCGGGCCAGTTCGGCCGCGCTGTTCACCGCGCGCCAGGGCGCGGTGGCAATGCCGTTGTCGTTGAAGAAGCGTTTTTCGTGAATGCGGTCTTGGGCCACCTCCAGCACTTTCCACGAGGGACGTACCGGCACCAAGGCGGCCAGCAGACGCACGCTGTCGGCGGGGATGTTCTCGAACTCGAAGGTCACGACATCGACGTTGTGGCCAAAGGATTCCAGCCGTTCAGCGTCGGTATAGGCGCCCACCGTCGCGGCGGCCGCGACTTGGGCCGCCGGGCTGTCCTGCTCCGGGCAATAGATATGGCAGCGATAGCCCAAACTGGCGGCGGCCAGCGCCGTCATCCGTCCCAATTGTCCGCCGCCGATGATGCCGATGGTGCTGCCGGGCGGCAGCAAGGGGGGGGCACTCACGGTTTGATCAGATGATTGGTGTCGGGGTCGCACGGGGCGGCGGCCACCGACTGGGTTTGTTTGCTCCGCCACGCTTGCAAGCGTTCCGCCAAACCCTCGTCCGACAGCGCCAGAACCGAGGCGGCCAGCAGACCGGCGTTGGTTGCCCCGGCTTTGCCGATGGCCAGCGTGCCCACCGGAACCCCCGCCGGCATCTGCACGATCGAATAAAGCGAATCGATGCCCTTCATCGTCCGGCTTTCGACCGGAACGCCGAACACCGGCAGGGTGGTCATCGCCGCCGCCATGCCGGGCAGATGGGCAGCACCACCCGCCCCCGCGACGATCACCTTCAATCCGCGCCCCTTGGCCGACGTGGCGTATTCGACCAGCCGAGCGGGCGTGCGATGGGCCGAGACGATCCGCGTCTCGTACTCGACACCCAATTCGGCCAGGATTTCGGCCGCGTGACGCATGGTCTCCCAGTCCGACTGGCTGCCCATGATAATGCCGACCTGCGGCATGGCTCGTCCCCCGCGAAGGAAAGCGCGGATTATAGAAATCCATTGATCCGGCGCAAGCGATATTCAATGACGCTTTGGGGTTCAGGGACACGATGGGGAAAGGCAAGCCGTTGCGGGGTGGAAATTTGTCGCGGGTGGTTTAAAATTCATCGGGTTCGCAGCGGGAAACGAGTCATGGGCCAATCCGTCGCTTGTCTCGATTCACAGTCCGGCGCGTCGTTGCGTCAATTCGTCGCGGATGCCGCCGCCTTGTTCCCTGGCCGCTTTCGTAACGCCGTGTTGTTCGGGTCGCGCGCGCGCGGCGATGCCTTGGACGACAGCGATTGGGATGTTGCGCTGTTCATCGACGGCTTCGACGAAAGCCGTGAAGGCGATGATCTCGGCTTTCTGGCCGGGCGCTATTGGTTGCGCGGCATGATGGTGTCGCCGGTGGGGCTTCCGGCTGACCGCCGCGATGTTGCCGCCGGTCTGCTGGCCAATATCGACCGCGACGGCATCGCGTTGTGATCAAACCGGTTGACGAACAACTCCCGCCGCCCTCCGCTTCGGCAGGACCTGAGCGTGACGCCTTGGTGGCGAAGATCGCCCTGCGTGCACGGACATTCTTGGCCGAGGCCCAGGCCCTTCCGCTGCAACGGGGCTCAGTATCGCTCACGCCTGTTGTTATGCGATGTTCTGGCTGGCCCGGGCGGTGATCGCCAGCCAGGACGGGACCTATCCTTACAAACATGATTCGGTCGAAAAACGGTTTTCGGAAATCGTTGCCGCGAGGGGCGGGGAGACGCGGTTGGCAGAGGCGGTTTCCGTGTATGCCAATGCCGCCCGGATTCGCAGCCAATCCGATTACCAGATGACGTTCACGGTCGATGCGGACCGTGCTGGGCGTCTTGTCGAACAGGCCGAGCGGTTTTTTCATGTCGTGATGTCGGCCTTCTCGCTGCACGAAGAGCCGTGAGAGCCTTTCCAAACCGTCCCGTCCGTGCTTCAGTTCGCCCATGGACACCACGCTGCCCCTGAAACTCGGCCCCCTTCGCCGGTTGGTGAAACCGGCGGTGACCCTGCTGGTCTGCGCGCTGGTGCTGGGGCTGGTGCACAAGCTGTCGCGCGACATCGATTATCACGGCATGGTCCGGGCGATGCGTCACATGCCGGTGGGGCTGCTGGCGGTGTCGCTGGCGGCGACCGCGCTTAGTTTCGCGGCCCTGATCGGGCGCGACGTTTGCGCTCTTTCCTATGTCGGCCGCCGCGTGCCCCGGGGCACGATGCTGCTGGCGGCGTTCTGCGGCTCGGCCTTGGGCAATTCGGCGGGGTTCGGCGCGTTGGCGGGCGGCGCCGTGCGTTACCGCATGTATGGCGCCGATGGGCCGCCGCCCGAGGCGGTGGCGCGGATGATGGTGTTCATGACCGTCGCCTTCGGGGTGGGGCTGTTCGCGTTCGGCGCCATCGGGGCGGTGATGGCCGGGCCCGTGATCGGGCCGCTGATCGGCGCGGGGCCGGATGCCGTGCGGGGCGGCGGGTTCTTGGTTCTGGCGGTGGTGGCGGGGCTGTTGGCGGCCTGCGCGGTGTGGCGCCGTCCGCTGACCATCAAGGGGGTCCGCATGGCGTTGCCGACCCCGGCCTTGGCGTTGGTGCAGATGGGGCTGACCGGGCTGGATCTGATCGGGGCGGCGGGCGCCTTGTGGATTTTGCTGCCCGCCGGTCACATCGATTTCGCGTCCTTCGCGGCGGTCTATGCGGTGGCGACGGTGCTGGCGGTGCTGTCGCATGTGCCGGGCGGGGTGGGGGTGTTCGAGGCGGTGGTGGTGGTCGCGCTGGGCGATCACGTGTCCGCCAGCGAGGCGGCGGCGGCGCTGCTGGTTTATCGCGGCATCTATTATCTGCTGCCCTTGGTGGTCTCGGCGGTTCTGCTGGCCGGGCTGGAGGCGCGGCGCGCCGCGTCCGGCGGCGCGGTCGAGGGGGCGTTGCGTTTGGTGCCGACCATCCTGGGGCTGTTTACCTTCGGGATCGGGGTGATGCTGCTGGTGTCGGGGGCGACCCCGGCCTTGGGGCACCGGCTGGCCGCCTTGTCGGCGAGCGTGCCGCTGTGGGCCGTCGAAACCTCGAACCTGCTGTCCAGCGTGACCGGGGTGATCTTGCTGTTCGTGGCGCGCGGGCTACTGCACCGCTTGGACGGCGCTTGGATCTTGGCGGTGGTGATCGCGGCGGCCAATCTTCTGCTGGCGCTGTTCAAGGGGCTGGCTTACGGCGAGGCGGCGGTGCTGTCGGTGCTGATCGTGCTGTTGGCGGCGGCGCGCGGTCAGTTCGACCGCCCGGCCGGGGTGTTGCGCCAGCCCTTTACCCTGGGCTGGTTCACGGCGGTGGCCATCGTGTTGACGGTGGTGGTGTGGATCCAGGTGTTCGCCTTCCGCGACGTGCAATACACCCACGATCTGTGGTGGCAGTTCGAGTTTGACGCCCAGGCGCCGCGCGCGCTGCGCGCCGTGTTCGGTTCGGCGATCCTGGCCTTGGCGTGGGCCTTGGGGGCTTTGCTGCGCGCCGCGCCGGGCCGCGTGGCGCCGCCCTCCGCCGACGAGCTGGACCGCGCCGCCGCCATTATCCGGGCGCAAGACCGCGCCGACGCCGCCTTGGCCCTGATGGGCGACAAAAGCTTTTTGTTCTCGGCCTCGGGCCGCTCGTTCTTGATGTATGCCCGCCAGGGGCGCAGTTGGGTGGCGCTGTATGATCCGGTCGGGCCGCGCCGGGAATGGGCGGAACTGATCTGGCAATTGGTGGAAAAGGCCGATTCCCACGACGGACGGGTGGCGTTTTACGAGGTCCGCCCGGACAGCCTGCCCTTTTATCTCGATGCCGGTTTGGAAGTGCGCAAACTGGGCGAGGAAGCGCGGGTTTCCCTGGCCGATTTCTCGACCGAGGGCAAGGCCGGGGCCGAATTCCGCCATATCTTGAAGCGCGCCGAGCGCGACGGTTTGACCGTCGAGGTCCGGGATCCCGGCCAGGCCGAGGATCTGTGGGCCGATCTGGAAGCGATCTCGCAAAGTTGGCTGGCCTTGCGCAAGGCGACGGAAAAGGGCTTTTCGGTCGCCGCCTTCGTCGCCCCCTTTGTGCGGGCGCAAATGGTGGCGCTGCTGCGCCACGCGGGCAAGCCGGCCGCTTTCGTCACCGTCATGGTTACCGGCACCAAGGCCGAGGCGACGGTCGGGCTGATGCGCCACGCGGCGGACGCGCCGCGTTCGGCGATGGACGCGCTGTTCGTCCAGCTTGCCTTGCATTTGAAAGCGTCGGGGTATCAGGTGTTCAGCCTGGGGATGGCGCCCTTGTCGGGGGTGGCCTCGACACCGTTGTCGTCGCCGTGGCACCGGATCGGCGCGCTGTTTTGGCGTCACGGCGGGCGGTTCTATGGCTTTCAAGGCTTGCGGGGGTTCAAGGACAAATTCAACCCGGCGTGGGAGCCGCGTTATCTGGCGGCCTCGGGCTCGATTGGCCAATATGTCGCGGTGGGCGATGTCATCGTGCTGACGGGGGGCGGAGCAAATCCATGAGGCGGCTGTTGATTGCGTTGCTATTGTTGACCACCCGGGCTTATGCGATCGACGGCGGCCGGTTCGGCCCGGTAACCCTGGTCGAACCGAAGGGCGAGGTGCTTGGCTTCGTCATCCTTTACTCCGGCAAGGACGGCTGGGGCCCGGTCGATGAGCGGATCGCCCAGTCGGTCGCCGCTGCGGGCGCGTTGGTCGCCGAGGTCGATACGAAACGCTATCTGTCCCATCTCGATCAACCGGGCGAGGGCTGCGTGTGGCCGGTCGGCGATGCCGAAAGCTTCAGCCTGCAAGTGCAAAGGATGCGGGGAACCGGCGGCTATTTTTCGCCGATTCTGGCCGGGCGCGGGGCGGGCGGCACGCTGGCCCGGGTTTCGTTGGACGAAGCCCCCGCCGCCACCATCGGCGGCGCCGTGGGGCTGGACCCGGCGTTCGACGCGGGGGCCCATCGGCCGCCTTGCCCGCCCAGCACGCAAAATTCGATCGTCGCGGGGTATCTGTCGCCCGCCCCGGCTCGCCCGGGGTTTTATGAAACCGGAACCGCCGGGGCCGACCCTGCGGCCGCGATGACGGCGTTGATCCGCCCGCATCTGAATGCCGCCGCACCCGCGCTGCCCTTGACCGAGATGGCGGTGGACAAACCCTCGGAGCTGATGGCGGTGGTGCTGTCGGGCGACGGCGGCTGGCGCGACCTTGACAAAAGCATCGCCGAGGAACTTGTCCGCCGGGGCGTGCCGGTGGTCGGCTGGGACAGCCTGCGCTATTTCTGGCGCGAACGCAGCCCCGAGCAAACCGCCCGCGATCTGGATTGGGTGATCACCACCTACTCCGCCCGTTGGCAGGCCCGTCATGTGATTCTGATCGGTTATTCCTTCGGCGCCGACGTGTTGCCCTTCGCCTATAACCGGCTGTCCCAGGTGGCGCGCGCCAAGGTGTTGGACTTGGCGCTGCTGGGGTTGGCCGAACGGGCCGATTTCGAAATCGCGGTCAGCGGCTGGCTGGGCAAGCCGCCGGGCGACCGGGCGCGGCCGGTGGGGCCGGAACTGGATGCGATCGCGCCCGCGCTGGTGCAATGCTTTCAAGGCAAGGACGAGGACGACAGCGCCTGCCCCGGCCAAGTCCGGCGTGGTGTCGAGGTGATCGTCATCCCCGGCGGCCATCATTTCGACGGCGACTATGCCGGTTTGGCCGCGCGCATCCTGGACGGGTCGCGCACGCGCGCCGTCATCCACGGCCGGTAGGGCAGACCTTCGGACATTCGGCTTCCGCTGGGGCGCGCCTTCGGCTAACGTCTCGGGGTAACCGAAAGCCGTCAGCCGGGACGTCCTCATCATGCGTGTCCTTTTCGCGTCGTCCGAAGTGTTTCCCTTGATCAAGACCGGCGGCTTGGCCGATGTCTCCGGCGCCTTGCCGGCGGCCTTGGCGGCGGCGGGAACCGATATCCGCCTGTTGATGCCGGGCTATCCGGTGGCGATGGACGGGGTGACGGGCAAGCGGCGAGTGGCGGATTTGGGCGATTCCTTGGGCGTGGGCTCGCCTGCGTCACTGGTGTCGGGCAAGATGCCGGGTACGAACCTGCCGGTTTGGCTGATTGACTGTCCCGCCTTGTACGACCGGCCGGGCGGCCCCTATCAGGACGCAAGCGGCGCCGATCACGCCGACAATCACATGCGCTTCGGCTTGTTGTCGCGGGTGGCGGCGCAATTGTCGTGCGAGGACAGCCCGCTGAAATGGCGGGCCCAGGTTCTGCATGCCAACGACTGGCAAACCGGTTTGGCGGCGGCCTATCTGCACCATTGGGGCCCGCGTGAACGGGCTGGCACGGTGTTCTCGATCCACAATATCGCCTATCAGGGCTTGTTTCCGAAAAAGGTGGTGGCGCCGCTGGGGTTCGACTGGTCGCTGTTCGGGATGGATGGGTTCGAATTTTGGGACCAACTGTCGTTCCTGAAATCCGGTCTGGTGTTCAGCGATAAAATCGCCACCGTCAGCCGCCGCTATGCCAAGGAAATTCAAGCCGCGCCCTTTGGCTGCGGGATGGAGGGCGTGCTGGCGCACCGTCACGCCGATCTGTGCGGCATTCTTAACGGCGCCGATTACGCGGTCTGGAACACCGCGACCGATCCGTGTCTGGCGCAACGCTTCGCCACCGCCGACATGGTGGCGGGCAAGGCCGCCAACAAGGCGGCGCTTCAGTCGGAGTTGGGCTTGGTCCTGGACCCGGAGGCGCCGCTGCTGATCATCGTCAGCCGTCTCAACGATTTGAAGGGAATGGATCTGGTGCCCGCGGTGTTGCCGGCCATTTTGCGGCTGGGCGGGCAATTGGCGGTTTTGGGTACCGGCGACGCGGCGTTGGAAGCCTCGTTCCGCGCCGCCGCGCTGCAAAGCCCGGGTCAAGTGGCGGCGCGTATAGGCTATTCCGAGGAATTGGCGCACCGGTTGATGGCGGGTGGCGACATGCTGGTGATGCCGTCGCGCTTCGAGCCGTGCGGGCTGACCCAGCTTTACGCGTTCCGCTATGGCACCGTGCCGGTCGCCCATGCGGTCGGCGGTTTGGCCGACACCGTGGTCGATGCCGGATATGACAGCCTGCTCAACGGCACCGCCACCGGGTTCTTGTTCGAACACACCAATCCCGGCGCCTTTCAGTGGAGTTTGGAGCGGGCGATCGACCTGTTCCGCCGCAAGGAGGATTGGCGTCGGCTGCAAGGCGCCGCGGCGGCCGGCGATTTCGGCTGGGATCGTTCGGCGGAATGCTATCAGGATCTGTATCAGTCGGTGCTGCCGCACCACGACGGCAAAACCCGCCGCCCAGTATGATCCCCGGACTCATCGCCGATATCGGGGGCACCAATGCCCGTTTCGCCCTGGTGCGGGACGGTGTTCCCACCGGTGTTGAAACTCTGCCCACCGCCGCCTTCGCCGGTCCGGCCGAGGCAGCCCTGGATTATCTCGCCCGCGTTTGCCCCACCGGTCGCCCGGTCCGCGCCGCCTTCGCGGTGGCCTGCCCGGTGCTGGGCGACGCGGTGGCCCTGACCAATTCGCATTGGCGCTTCGGGATCGATGCGGTTCGCCAAAGCCTTGGGGTGGAACGCCTTGAGGTCGTCAACGATTTCCAGGCGGTGGCGTTGTCGGTGCCGCATTTGACGCCCGCCGATTGGATGGCGCTGGGCGGTGGCGAGCCGGTGGCGGGCAGTCCGATCGCGGTGTTGGGGCCGGGAACCGGGCTGGGCGTGTCGGCCTTGATCCCCCAGCCGGACGGCGGCTGGTCCGCGCTGGCCACCGAAGGCGGGCACCGGACGATGGCGCCCGCCGACGAGATGGAATCACGCGTGCTGGATTGGTTGCGCGCCCAAGGCGGCCATGTTTCGGCCGAGCGGGTGTTGTCGGGGGCGGGGCTGGTCCATCTGCACGCCGCCCTGGCCGCCGTGACCGGCGAGGACAGGGGGTGCGCCACGCCGGATCAAGTCTCGTCCCAAGGTTTAAGCGGCGCTTGTCCGGTATGCCAACAAGCGTTGGCGATGTTCTTCGCGATGCTGGGAACCGTGGCCGGCGATCTGGCCCTGACCTATGGCGCGACCGGCGGGGTGTATCTGGCGGGCGGCATCCTGCCGCGCATGCCCCAGGCCTTGGCACAGTCGGCGTTCCATGCCCGGTTTTTGGAGAAGGGCCGTTTTTGCAAATATCTGGCGCCGATTCCGGTTCGCCTGATCACGCATCCGCAACCGGCCTTCGCCGGCTTGGCGGGCCTAGTCGGATAAAAACGCCGAGGACGGCGGAATATCGCCGTTGCCATTGTCCGCAGGGCCCGTGTTGGGCGAGAATGCCACGGCGACATAAACCGCCACGCCGTAAACGGCCCCCAGCATCAGAATCCGGTAGGCCGCTTCCCGATGACGGGCCGAGGAGGCGAGGGGGACCGAAGCCGTATGATAAAAAGGCGACATGCGCACTCTGTCAAAAGTTTGTCTACAATTGTCCGTAATTATGAATGAATCGTGGATGTAGGGTCAATGCCCTATTTGGGGGTAATACGAATGATCAAGGGACTGACGATCCCCGAGGGGCTGGAAGGTCTGATGGATGCGTTCCGCGCGGAAATCACCCAAGATGGGCGGCGGCTGATCGAGTTGATCCACTCCACCTCGCCCGATCTCGCGTCGCACGCGCATGCGATGCGTGGCAAATGCGCGTTGTTCGGCGAGGAGCCGCTGGCGGAATTGCTGGGTGAAATCGAGTTCCTCGCCGAAAACCGCATGCGTGAAAACATGGAAGACCTGCTTCAGCAAGTGGTTGAACGAGCAAGGGAGCTTGGGATATACGTATAAAGTATAGGGTGCGGATGGGGTCGCCATGAAGATTACGCAATTTTCGGATTATTCGCTTCGCCTGTTGGTACTGCTGGCCCGCAATCGGGACCGGGTGGTCACGGTTCGCGAGGTGGCGCAGTTTTACGGGATTTCGGCGGAACACCTGAAGAAGGTGGTCCGGTCGCTGGCCGAATTGGGACATGTCCGGACCGTCCGGGGCAAGCACGGCGGGGTTGTTCTGGCCCGCGAGCCCAACGAAATCAACCTTGGCCAACTGATTCGGGCCGAGGAGAATCTGAACCTGCTGCCCTGTTTCAATCCCGGCGGCGATTGCCCGATGCCCGAATGCCGCGTGCGTGCTATAGTTGACGAAGCGTTGGGGGCGTTTTTGAATTCATTCGATACGCGAACCCTGGCCGATATCGTCTGATCCGCCATCCTTAAGGGGGGCGTCATGAAAAGCTTCCTGGTTCCCGTTGCCGGTCCGTCGGCGGCTTTGGCCGTGGATGCGGCGCTTGGTCTGTGCGCTCAGGTTCAGGGCCATGTCGTCGGGCTGCATGTTCGCCCGTCGCCGATCGCGGCCATTCCGATGATGGGCGAAGGCATGCCCGCTGCGGTGATCGAGGATTTGATGGCGGCGGCCGAACGGCTGGCCGAGGAACGCGCCAAGGCAGCCAAGGATCTGTTCGATCAAAGCGTGGCGCGTCGGGGTTTGCCCGCCAGCGCGGTCGAATGGATCGATCGCCAGGGGGCTGAGGACGAGGAAACCGTTTACCATGCCCGTTTGTGCGACGTCACCGTGCTGGCGCGTCCCGGCGACGGTTTGGGGTATTTGCACGCGGCGACCTTGAACGCGGTGCTGATGGACAGCGGGCGTTCGCTGCTGTTGTTGCCCCCGGATTTGCTAGGGACACCTGGGCGCCGCGTCGCGGTGGCGTGGAACGGCAGCGCCGAGGCGGCCCGTGCGGTCGGCCTGTCGATGGCGGTGCTGGCCCGCGCCGAAAGTGTGACGGTTCTGTCGGCCGGGGAGGGCGGGCGTCACGCCGACGCCGAATCGCTGGTCAAGGCCTTGTCTTGGCATGGTATCCCCGCCCAGGCACGCTTGCTTCCGGTTGCGGGGGGCGAGGCTGGTCCGGCCCTGCTGGCGGCCTGCGAGGACATTTCGGCCGATCTACTGGTGATGGGGGCCTATACCCATGCGCGGCTGCGCCAATGGGTGTGGGGTGGTGTTACCCACCACGTGCTGCATAACGCCGGGCTCGCCTGTTTGTTAAGTCACTGATGGCGGGTTCACGCCCGATTAGAGCGTCGTGCGTTTAATTTGCAACATACCCTGCATGCCTGAGGTAGTTCCGGCATTCCTCTGGCGTGTAGAGATCGCAGATGCTCC
>CAIULK010000197.1 GCA_903899885.1 uncultured Rhodospirillaceae bacterium | reverse complement strand
TAGGCGCGCTGGAAAGCGGCGGCCTGCCGGGCAAGCTGGCCGATTGTTCCGAGCGCGACCCGGCGTTGTGCGAACTTTACCTGGTTGAGGGCGATTCGGCCGGCGGTTCGGCCAAACAGGGGCGCAACCGCGCCTTTCAGGCGATTTTGCCGTTGCGCGGCAAGATCTTGAATGTCGAGCGGGCGCGGTTCGACAAGATGCTGGCTTCTGCCGAAATCGGCACGCTGATCGCGGCACTCGGCACCAGCATCGGGCGCGAGGATTTCGACATCAACAAGCTGCGCTACCATAAAATCATCATCATGACCGACGCCGACGTCGATGGCAGCCACATCCGCACCCTGCTTCTCACCTTCTTCTATCGCCAGATGCCCGAGGTGATCGCGCGCGGCCACCTTTATATCGCGCAGCCGCCGCTCTACCGCGCCAAGCGCGGCCAAAGCGAGGTGTATCTGAAGGACGACCGCGCCCTGGAAGACTATCTGATCGATGCCGGTCTGGCCGACGCGGTGCTGCGCTTGGGCGACGGCACCCAGGTGGCGGCCACCGATCTGCGCGCCACGGTCGAGCGGGCGCGTCAGGTCAAGGCGCTGCTCGCCCCCTTGTCGCGCCGGGTGCCGATGCGCATCGTCGAACAAGCGGCGATCGCCGGGGCCTTGGTTCCGGCCCTGCTGACCGACGGCCAGCGCGGCCCCGACATGGCGGGCAAACTGGCCACCCGGCTGGATATTCTGGAAGAGGCCAAGGATCGCGGCTGGCGGGCGCTGTGGTCGGAAGGCGACGGCTGGATCGTGGCGCGCACCCTGCGCGGCGTGGGCGAAACCCACAGCCTGGACGCGGGCATCCTGCGCTCGGGCGAAGCGCGGCGATTGGACGAGATGCATCTGGGCACCCTGTTCGAACGCCCCGCCACCATGACCATCAAGGACCGCGAGATCCCGATCTCGGGCCCGGTGGCGCTGGTGCAAGCGGTGATGGACCAGGGCAAACGCGGCGTCGCCATTCAGCGCTACAAGGGCTTGGGCGAAATGAACCCTAGCCAATTGTGGGAAACCACGCTGGACGTGGAAGCCCGCTCGCTGCTGCAAGTGCGGGTGGCGCAGGCGGATGAAGCGGAACAGGTGTTCTCGACCCTGATGGGCGATATCGTCGAGCCCCGGCGGGAGTTTATTCAGGCGAATGCGCTGAAGGTGGCGAATTTGGATGTGTGAGGGGGCTTTTGCCTGCCGGATGACACTTGAAATGAAACGGCGATGGGGGCGGTAAGGGGAGGTACGGAAACGCGGCGTCCCGCGAATCCAGGCGGATCCGACCGCGTCATTTGATTTTTGACGCGGGTTCCCCCGTCTTTACAACGACATCGCAGGTCAACAGGTACCCACCGCCACGCACGGTTAGGATCACCTCGGGATTCTTGGGATCGGCCTCCAATTTCCGCCGCAACCGGCCGACTTGAACGTCTATGGTTCTGTCGTGGGGGCCAGCAACGCGGCCCCGAGACAGGTCGAGCAGGGAATCCCGGCTGAGAATTCGATGGGGATGGCATAGAAAAGCCAGCAACAGATCGTATTCGCCACTGGTGAGATCGACCAAAACATTGTCCGGCGACATCAATTGACGGCGTGCCGTCTCCAGCCGCCATCCCAAGAATTCCAGAACCTCGCACGGCACAGCGCCGGCCACGGGCGCGGTCGGCACCCCCCGATGGCCGACACGGCGCAAGACGGCTCGGATGCGCGCCAACAATTCACGCGTGCCAAATGGTTTTGACAGATAATCATCCGCCCCCGTTTCCAATCCCGTTACCCGGTCCATCTCGCTGCCGGCGGCCGTCAGCATGATGACCGGAAGCGCCGTGGTGGCCCGCAGATGGCGGCACAGCGACAACCCGTCCTCACCCGGCAACATCAGGTCGAGAACCACCAAGTCCGCCATCTCCGTTTCCAGGATCTTGTGCAGGCCAGGGCCGTCGTTGACCGTGGTGACGCGAAGCCCCTCCGATGTCAGAAACCGCGCCAGAAGAGTCCGAATCTCCGGGTCGTCATCGACAATGAGGATGTGCGGGCAGTCCCCCGAATCGCCGATCATCGGTCAGCTTCCTGAGGAAGGGAGACCTCAACGCGCAAGCCACCACCGACGCGGTTGGAAAGACGAATGTCCCCGCCGTGCGACCGGACAATGGTGCGAGCAACGGTCAACCCCAGTCCAATCCCGCCACTCCTTCGGTTGCGCGAGCCTTCGATACGATAGAAGGGGTTGAACACCTTCTCGATTTCCGCGTCCGGGATACCCGGCCCATCGTCATCAATGATGACCTGAATTATCTGGTTCCGATAGGCGGTTGAAACCCTGGCGTTCCCCCCGTATCGCGCCGCGTTTTCGATCAAATTGACCAGCGCCCGCTTGAGCGCGAACGGTCGGCACACGCAAACCTGCCGACCCTCCCAGTCGTACGAGACCGCGAGCCCCATATCGACGGCGTTATCGCAAACGACGGACAGCATCGCGGCGAGGTCGATGGTTTGATTTTTTTCGTCGGCGGCTTCGCCGCGGGCAAAATCCAGGGTTGAGGCGATCATGGCCTCCATTTCCCCCAGGTCCCCGAGCATCTTTTCCCGCGCAACACCATCGGCCAGAATCTCGGTCCGCAGCCGCAGGCGGGTGACCGGACTTCTTAGGTCGTGGGAAATGGCGGCAAGCAATTGGGTCCTGTCATCGACAAAGCGCCTTATCCGTCTCTGCATCTCGTTGAAGGCGGCTATGGCCCGGCGCACTTCCCGCGGGCCGCTCTCCGGGAGTGGGGGCGCGTTGACGTCACGGCCCAAGCGGTCCGCCGCGGCGGCAAAGACCAAGAGCGGACGTCCGACCCACCGGGCCGCCGTCATCCCAAAGACCACGACAGCCACCACCATCCCCAGCGCGGACAGGACGACCCGTGGAGACCACAAGGTCGCGGCCTCCGCCATGACCATCTCATAATTCACCCAGGTGCCGTCATCGAACCGGAACGACGCCTCCATGAGACGGTCCGATGGGAACCCATTCAGCAAGCGAACCCAGAAATTGCCGGTGGCGATATTTTTCGCCGCCCGGTGTGCCGCATGAAGCCGAGAATGCCCGGCATCGGGGAAGTAGTCGGCCAAGGCGGCCTGAACCTGGGGAAAGTGATCGTCATCCTGATGGCCCACGGGGATGTCCGCATGATCCGTCAAGGTGATGGCCATCAGGGAGCTCCCCAACCCGCTCACCAAAGCCGGACGAGCTTCCGGGGGAGTGCCGTCGATGATGTGGGTGATCATCGCGATGTTCCGGGCGCACATCAGTGCATTCGCCTTCGCCAGTGCATCAAGGCGGTCGTGGGAGAGGATCGCGATGCTGACGATTTGGGACAATATCAAACCCACTAAAAGGACCAGCATCGTCCGGGAAGCGATGGAATCGGGTAGAAACGACCTCATGCCGCGACATCCTTTTCGACCAAGAACCGACACCCCACTGCAAGCGCGCACGCCGTGGTGTGCTCGCGGCAAGAGCGGTTTGGCAACGGCGCCTTGCGTCCATTTACAATTCTTTACACGGTTGGCGGCAAGCCCCGGTGTATATCGGCGGCAGATGGCTTTGGAAAAGGACGGTTCATTATCCATGGCCGAACACTGCCGGAGAACGAAAATGCGAATGATAAAAATGGCGGTTCTAGGCGTCGCGATTGCCTTTTCCGGCACCACGCTTGTGCACGCCCACGATCATGCCTTCTCCTTCGGGATGCCGAGTGATTCCGGGAAAGCGGCCAGAATCGTCAAGATAGCCATGCTCGATCTGAGCTTTCAGCCCGCTTCCGTCACGGTGAAGGCGGGGGAAACGGTCCGTTTCGTCGTCACCAACACCAGCTCCGTTGATCACGATTTCACCTTGGGCGACGCCAAGGTCCAGGCTGATCACCGCGCGGAGATGGCGGAAATGGCCAAGATGGGCGGCGACATGGCGGCGATGCATGCCAGCATGGGGGGCGACGATCCCAATGCCGTGTTCGTCAAGGCCGGCGAAACCAAGGAACTGACCTGGACCTTCGGCAAGGCCATGCACCTGGAATTCGCCTGCAATATCCCCGGTCATTACGAGGCCGGCATGAGGGGAACCATCACCGTCCGCTAAACGGCATCGGTGCTTGGGCCGCGGCTTGCTCCGCCAATTCGAGGATGCCGAGATGAGACGACTGTTCTTTATTCCGATTTTGGCTGTTCTCGGTCTCGTGCCCCCCAGAGCGGCACATTCCCATGCGGAGGCGGGGGCTCGCCTGTTTCCGGCGACGTTGACGATCGACGACCCGGCGGTCGAGGACGAAGCCTCGCTGCCAACCGTAATGCGGATTCGCAACGGCGCCACGGACGACAATCCGGCAAATCGAGAGAGCGACCTTAACTTCGAGTTCGACAAGCGAATCACCGAGCGGCTCGGGATCGGGATCAGTGACGGCTACACCATCCTCGACCAAATCGGCGACAAGAGCTTGCAGGGCTGGCGGAACGTCAACCTTACCCTGAAATACCAAGTCTATGTCAACGAACCCCACGAATTTATCGCTTCCGTCGGAGTGGGGCGTGAAATCGGCGGCACGGGCAAGACCGCGATCGGGGCCGACAGGTACGGCTCGACGACACCGACCCTGTATTTCGGGAAAGGGCTGGGCGATCTTCCCATCGGCTATTTCCGCCCTTTCGCCATTACCGGCACCCTCGGCTATCAATTGCCCGACCAGACGAATGCCGCGCCGAACGTTTTGAATACGGGACTATCGCTTCAATACTCGCTTCCCTACCTGCAAGAACAGGTGGTGGATCTTGGTTTGCCGGAACTCGTCGGAAACCTCGTCCCCGTGGTTGAATTCGCCACGAAGAACCCGGTCACGGGGAATGGCGGAGCCCGCACGGGCACCATTTCCCCCGGTCTGGTCTACACGGGCGACACCTATCAGGTCGGGCTGGAAGCGGTCATCCCGGCGACATCCGCCAGCAACACGTCGGTCGGAGTCATCGGTCAGATTCATTTCTTCCTCGGTGATCTCATGCCAAAAACCCTCGGCAAGCCCCTGTTCTGAAGGCCCCCGCCAAATGCGAACGATTTCCCTGACCATCGCCGCCGTTCTGCTTTGCCTCACCATCAGCGGACATGCCGAAGCTCATGCCCGTCTCAAGGCCGCGATTCCCGCTGTCGGCGCCATCGTTTCGGACGCCCCCCAACAACTGCGTCTGACGTTCTCGGAGCCGGTCGAGGCAGGGGCGGTTGTTGTCGATGTCGGCACGAGCGAGGGAATGCCGGTCGGCCCGACGCGGATAACCGCTGATCCCGTCGATCCCCGCACCATCATCGTGACTCTTCCGACACCTCTTCCCCCAGGGACCTACACCGTCCAATGGTCGGTGCGATCGGAAGACGACGCCAGGGTTAAAGGCGGCTATTCATTCCAGGTGAGCCGATAAATCGGCCAGACATGGTCGCGAAACGCTTGGGCGCTGGGCGTGAGGCCTACCTCGGACCTCCCCCGCGCCCCCCGAAAAACCGTCCAAGCCTCTCCAACGCCATGTCAATCGCCGCATCGGTTTTGGCAAAGCAGAACCGCGCCAGATGCCCCGGCGGGTCCGCCCCATAAAACGCGCTCACCGGGATCGCGGTGACCTTGGCCTGTTCCGTGAGATGGCGGCAGAAGGCTTGATCGTCGCCGCCCGCCCACAGCGGCCGGAAATCGGCCGAGAGGAAATAGCTGCCCGCCGTCGGCATCACCTCGAACCCCACCGCTTTCAGCCCCTCGGCCAAGCGGTCGCGGCGTTTTTCCAGCACACCCGCCAAGCCTTCGATATACGCCCGTTGGGTGTCCAGCCCCCAGGCCACCGCATCTTGCAGCGCGGGCGGCGTGGTGAAGGTCAGGTACTGGTGCGCCTTGATCACCGGGTGCAGCAGCGCGGGCGCGGCGACCACCCAGCCCACCTTCCAGCCGGTCAGCGAAAATATTTTTCCGGCCGAGCCGATCTTCACGCACCGCTCGGCCATGCCGGGCAGGGTCATCAGCGGAATATGGCGCTGGCCGTCATAGACCAGATGCTCATACACCTCGTCGCACACCGCCAGCGCATCCCAGCGTTCCAGCATAGCGGCCAGGAAGGCCAAGTCGTCGGGGCCATAAACCTTGCCCGCCGGGTTGGTCGGGCTGTTCAGCATCAGCAACTTGGTTTTCGGGCCAAAGGCGGCTTCCATCTCGGCGCGCGGCAGGGTCCAGTGCGGTGGGGACAGGCGCACGATACGGGGAATACCCCCGGCGCGCCGGATGATCGGCAGATAGGAATCGTACAAGGGCTCGATCACCACCACCTCGTCACCCGGCTCGACCAGGCCGAGGAAACAGGCGGCCAACGCCTCGGTGGCGCCCGAGGTGACCATCACGTGGCTGCTCGCCTCGACCGGCAGGCCCCAATAGGTCCGCTCGTGGCGGGCGACGGCCTCGCGCAAGGCCGGGGTGCCCATCATCGACGGATATTGGTGCGGGCCTGTGCGGGCGGTTTCGGCCAACCGCTCGATCACGTCGGGTGGCTCCAAGCCCTCGGGGAAGCCTTGGCCCAGATTGACCGCGCCGTGCTGGGCGGCAAGGCGTGACATGGTTTCGAAAATCGTCGTGCCGAACGACGACAGCAGCGCGTTCCCGGTTTTCAAGGGTGTCGTCCCCATTCCGAACTTTGCATTTCCATCAGCCGCGAGGCGGTCCGCTTGAACTCGAAGGCGCCGTCGCCTGTCGGAAACAACCCGTCGGGCGGGGCGGCGGCGGAACAGATCAGCAGGGTTTTCGCCTCGTACAAGGCGTCGATCAAGGTCACGAAGCGGCGCGCCTGGTTGCGGTCGTCGGGCGACAGACGCGGGATGTCGGACAGGATCAGCGTATGAAAGCGTTCGGCCAGCGCCAGATAGTCGGCCGGTCCCAAGGCCGCATCGCACAAATCGGTAAAGCGGCAACGGGCCACCCCGCGCGCGGTCCGCCCGATCACCAGTTCGTGTCCGGTCACCTCGATGCGGGCCGTCTCCACCGCCGAATCGCCCGCCAGCGCGACGAAGGCGGCGTCCAGCGCGGCCTCGGCCGCCGGGCCGGGCGGCGTGTGGTAAACCGCCAAGCCTTGATCGCGGCCCCGGCGGTAATCGTGGCGGACATCGAGATGCAGCACATCCAAACGGCGCTCGATCAAATCGATGAAGGGCAGGAACCGCTCGCGCTGCAATCCGTATTGATACAAATCACCGGGCGGCCGGTTCGAGGTGACCACCACAACCACGCCGTCTTCCATCAAGGCCTCGAACAGGCGCCCGACAATCAGGGCGTCGGCGATATCGTTGACCTCCAACTCGTCCAGGCACAACAGCCAGGCGTCCTCGGCGATCTCGCGGGCCAGACGGGGGATCGGGTCGGCCTTGGCGCGGTGGGCGGCGCTTCGCCACGCATGAATGCTTTTGTGAATGTCGCGCATGAAGGCATGGAAATGCACGCGGCGCTTGGCGGGCAGCGGGGCGTCGGCGAAGAACATATCCATCAGCATCGATTTGCCGCAGCCGACGCCGCCATAAATGTACAAACCTTGGCGGCGTTCGTCGCCGACCGCGTCGCCCGGCCGCCACGCCAGTTCGGCGCCCGCCTTGGCGCCAAATCCGAAGCGGCCCAGCCAACCGGTCTCCCCCATCGAGGGGCGATAACCGGCCAGGGCTAGGTGCAGGCTTTGCAGTTTATGCGCGGCCAGCTTCTGAATCGGGTCGGGTTCGAGATCCCCCGCCGCGACCTTGGCGAGATAGGCGTGAAAAGGTCCGTCACTCATGTTGGGGCACAGTTTGAAGCGATGTCGCCTTCGACACAAGGATCGCCTTTGCGTCCCCGGCCCGCTTGCGATAAACAGGAACGGCATTTCGCGAGAAAACGCCGACGACGAGAGAGGGTCCCCCGGCATGCGCCGCCTGTTGTTGCTAGCGTTCAGTCTGTCCGTCGCGGCCTGCGAGCACGAGGCGCCCTTCGTTTACGCGAAGGAATCCATCGCCATCTCGAAACCGATCGATGCCCTGCGCAAGACCGGCCAGTTCCAGGTCTGCTTTTCCGATGGCGACGAGGCCGCCGCCGACGCCGTGGCCGCCGAAACCTGCGGCGCCTATGGCCTAACCCCGTTGCGTGGCGGTGTTACGCGCTATCAGTGCCGGATCACGGCCCCGCATGAAATAAATTATCGCTGCATCAATCCGCTGATGAAAACGGAGAGCGGGGGCTATATCAACCCGTTCAGCAAGCCACAGGTTCGGGCATGGAAAGCCCAGCACAAGGACCTTGCGGCGCAGGTTCCGGGCTCGGCGCCTTTCTCGGTCGTCGATGGAACGCCAGGGGCGATGGTCCCGGTGAACCCCGTGGGATCGTCCGAGGTGCCGACGCCGACACTGGCGGCACCCGCTCCGGCGGCGATGCCCGCTCCGGCGGCGATGCCCACTCCGGCGATGATGACGCCCGCGATGACCGCTCCGGCCACGGCCTCTCCGGCGCCGGACGACGATCTTCCCGGCGCCGACTGGGGCAAGGCCTGGGACGCGCAGTAAATCAGTTCGGCCAGCGTTTGTGCAGCCACAGCCATTGGCCGGGGTTGCCGCGCACCCATTCGCCGATGCGATCGTTGATGATATTGGTAACCGCCAGGGTATCGGCGTGAACATCGCCGCTGTCGGGAAGGGCCAGCGGCGGCAGGAAGGTCATGTGGAAATGGGCGCCACGGCGCCGCTCGACCTTGGCCATCACCAACGGACAGCGATATTTCAGCGCGAAACGGGCGGCGGCGGGCGCGGTCATCGCGGGCCGCCCCAGAAAATCAGCCTCGATGCCGTCATTCATTTTTTGATCGACCAACATTCCCAAATGGCCGCCCGATTTTAAGGTCGCCATCGCCATGCGTGCCCCCTGCGCGCCCTTGGGGATTTGCCCTCCGGCCGCCGCCGCGCCGCGCCCCTTGCGGTACAGGGCTTCGACCCCCGGATTGTTGGCGGCGCGATAGATCAGGGTGATCGGCAGCCCCTCGCGGCAGGCCATCGCGCCAGCCAATTCCCAATTGCCGAAATGCGCCGAGACGAAGATGCCGGGCTTGCCGTCGTCGCGCATATGGTGCAGATGCTCCAGCCCCTCGACGGTGACGCGGTGGTTGATCAGCCAATCAACATGCGGGAATTCGGCGGAAACCCGGCCGAGATTTTCCCAAACCTCGCCCAGCCGGGCCTCGACCCAGTCCGGGGTTTGGGTGGGATAGACCGCCGCCAGATTGCGCCGTCCGGTTTTCGAGACCGACAGATACGGCCCGATCCGCCGGGCCAGCGCCCCGGCCAGGGCCGAGCCCAGATCGACCGGCAGACTCTTGAACAGCGCGTAGAACAGCCACGCCGCCCAGGCCTCGAACCGGTGCCGCCAAATCTTGCTCATGCCACCCGGTCGAGCAGAGTGTTCAGCGCCGCCGGGTCCCGCCATTCCATGGCGACCGGCAGCACGAACAGCTTGTCCCGCAAATGGGCGGGAACCCGCACCGCGTCCTTGGCGGTGGTGACCAGCAGCGCATCTTGCGCCAAGGCGTCGGCGATCAGTTCCTGGATCTCGTCGGCGCTGTAGGGATAGTGATCGGGGAAGTCGGTGGCCGAGACCAAATCGGCGCCCAGAATCCGCAGCGTGTCGAAGAATTTCTCCGGCCGCCCGATGCCCGCGAAGGCGGCAACCCGGCGTTCAATCAGCCGCACCGATTCCGGGCCAGGAACCAGTTTGGCGCGCAACACCGGGATATCGTTGAAATAGCGTGCACAGCCCGAGCTGTCCTCGCCGACCAAGACCACCGCGTCGGCACGGGCCAGCCCGCGTTCGATCGGCTCGCGGCATGGACCGGCCGGCATCACCCGGCCATTGCCGAAACCATAGCCGCCATCGACCACGATCAGCGACAGATCCTTGGCGATCGTCGCGTTTTGAAAACCGTCGTCCATCACCAAAAGGTCGGCGCCCATCTCGGCGGCGGCCGCCGCGCCATCGGGGCGCCAGCGCGCCACCCAGGTCGGTGCTTCCGACGACAGCAGCAAGGGTTCGTCGCCGACCCGCGCCGCATCGTGACGAACCGGATCGACGGCGCGCGGCCCCACCTCGGTTCCGCCGTAGCCGCGCGACAAGATATGCGGATGGCGTCCGCGCGCCCGGAAGCGGCGCACCAGATCGGTCACCACCGGAGTTTTTCCGGCCCCGCCCGCGACGATATTGCCGACGCAAACCACCGGAATCGGCGGACGATAGGGATCGGCCTCGGCCAAGCGGCGCTCGACCGCCCAGGCCCAAATGGATGAGACCGGCGACAACAGCCGCGCCGCCGCCCCGTTGTGATTCCAAAAATCAGGAGCGCGCATGGCGGGCCTCCGCGCCAATCAAAAACGGGTCCAGCGCCGCCGCCACCGAATCCAGCGCCCCGGCCTCGGCCTTGGTCCACGCCTGCGCGGCGTTCCGGCGCGCGTTCAGCAGCGCCGGATCGTCCAGCAAGCGGGCGACGGCGTCGGCCAGCTCGACCGCGTCGGCGACGGCTTCGCCGCCGCCCGAAGCCAGCAGGGCGGGCACCATGTCGGGAAAATTGCTCATGCGTGGACCGAACAACACGGTTGCCCCCAGGCACGCGGGCTCGAAGGGGTTTTGCCCCCCTTCCGCCGTCAGACTCTTGCCCATGAAGACGATCGGCGCAAGCCGAAACAGCAAGCCCATCTCGCCCAGGGTGTCGGCGACGAAAACGGCGGTGTCCGGCGCGGGCGCCTGCCCGTGCGAGCGTTGCGCCACCGTCAGCCCGGCGGCGCGGATCAAGGCGCTCACCTCGTCGCCCCGGGTGGGATGGCGCGGCGCGATGACGGTGAGCAGCCGGGGGTGTGTCGCGGCCAAGCGTTGATGCACGTCCGCCGCGATCGCCTCCTCGCCGGGATGGGTGCTGGCGGCCAGCCAAACCGGGCGGCCGTGGAGCAATCCGGCCAAGCGGGCGAATTCCACCTCGTCACAGGGCAGCGGCGGCACCGACAGTTTCAGATTGCCCAAACACCGCACATCGCGAGCGCCCAACCGGCGCAAATGCTGGGCGTCGCCCTCGGTCTGGGCCAGGCAGAGGGTGAAGTTCGACAAAACCCGGCGGATGAAACGCGGCATCCGGCACCAACCCCGGAACGAGCGCGGCGACACCCGGCCTTGCACCAAAATCAGTGGAATGCGCCGCCGCCCGGTTTCGTCCAGCATGTTCGGCCAGAAATCGGATTCCGCCCACAGCGCCAGATCGGGCCGCCAATGGTCCAAGAACCGCTTTACCCAAGGTGGGCGATCGACCGGAATATATTGATGCGCCGCTTGCGCCGGCAAACGTTCGGCCAGCAGCCGGGCCGAGGTGACGGTGCCGGTGGTGACCAGCAGCGACAGACCGGGCCGGGCCGCCAACCGTTCGATCAGGGGCAGCAAGGACAGCGATTCGCCGACCGATGCGCCGTGCAGCCACACCAGCGGCCCCGCCGGACGCGGCCGTCCGGCGATTCCATGGCGTTCGGGGAAGCGCAGGGCATCTTCCTTGCCGCGTTGGCGGCGCCGGTTCAGATAGGCCCGGATCAGCGGGCCGCCCGCCTGGGTCAACACGCGGTACAGGCGGTGGATCATGCGGCCTCCACCGGAACCGTGCCGGTCCGCTCGTCGGCCAAACGGGTGACGGCGCGCAAGGCAAGTTCGACCAGCCCGCGATAATGCTCGATGCCCAGGGCGTCGGCATCGGCGGGAACATGGATCGGCTCGCCCCACACGAACACGCCCCGCGCCAACGGCCCCGCCACCACGAAACGATCCCACGACGACACCACCGTGCGGCGCGAGGCCCCGAAGGCGGCGGGCAGGATCGGACAGCCCGACATCTGAGCGACCCGGACAATGCCGTCCGAAGCCTGCATCCGGGGACCCTTCGGCCCATCGGGGGTGATGCCGACGCACTCGCCCGCCTTCAGCGCCTTCAACATCGTGCGCAACGCGTGGGCGCCGCCCCGGGTTTTCGAGCCCTTGACCCAATGAATGCCGAAATGCGCGACGGTGCGGGCGATCAATTCACCGTCGCGATGTTCGCTGATCAGCATGTGGATCGGCACGCCGTGGCGCCAGATCTTGGGCATCATCAGAATGCGGCCGTGCCAGAAGGCCAGGATGAAGGGCTTTCCCTCGTCCCACAACCGCTGGGCCACGTCGCCGCCGATCACCTCCCACCGCCCGCTGGCATAAGCCAGCCGGATGTAGAAGGCGACCAGCGCGCACAAAAATCCCCTCAATGTCTCGTTTCGTCCCAGCCTTTTGACGAGGCTGCTCATTGAGCCGTCGCTTCGGCGGCGAACTGCAACGAGTAAAGCCGGGCATAGGCGCCGCCCGCCGCCAGCAATTCCGCGTGGTTGCCCTGTTCGATCACCCGGCCCTTGTCGAGCACGAAAATGGTGTCGGCGCCGACCACGGTCGACAGCCGGTGGGCGATCACCACCGTGGTCCGCCCGCGCATCAAGGTTTCCAGCGCAATCTGGACTTGGCGTTCCGACTCGGTGTCGAGCGCGCTGGTCGCTTCGTCGAGCAGCAGGATCGGCGCGTTCTTCAACATGGCACGCGCGATCGCCAAACGCTGGCGCTGGCCGCCCGACAGGGACAGGCCACGCTCGCCGACGGTGGTGTCATAGCCGTCGGGCAGCGAAACGATGAAATCGTGCGCGGCGGCCGCGCGGGCCGCCGCCTCGATCTCGAGATCCGAGGCGCCGAAGCGGCCATAGGCGATGTTGGCGCGGATGGTATCGTCGAACAGGGTGATTTCCTGGCTGACCAGCGCGATCTTGGAGCGCAGCGAGGCTTGGCTAACCTCGCGCACGTCTTGCCCGTCGATCAGCACCCGGCCGCCCGCCACATCGTAAAAGCGCGGCAGCAGATTGAGCACCGTGGTCTTGCCGGCCCCCGAGGCGCCGACCAGCGCCACCCGCCGTCCGCCGGGGATGGTGATATCGACGCCGTCCAGCACGGTGTTGGCGCCGTCATAGGTGAAGAACACGTCGTCGAGCCGCACCGCGCCCTCGTTGATCTTCAAGGATTTGGCGCCCGGGCGATCCTGGATCAAGGGTTCGCTGTCCATCACCGAGAAGGTGCGCGCCGCCCCGGTCAGCCCCTCTTGCAGATTGGTGTTGAGCGCGGCGATCGCTTTCAGCGGACGGTAGGCCAGCATCAAGGCGGTGATGAACGAGAAGAACGAGCCCGGCGTGGTCGCGCCGCTGATCACCCGTCCGCCGCCGTACAAGATCACCACCGCGATCGCGATGCCGCCCAGAAACTCCATGATCGGCGACGAGGCCGAACGCACCCGCTGCGCGGCGTAGATGAAATCGCGCAGGCGGTTGACCAGATCGCGCACCCGTTGGGTTTCATACTCTTCCATCCCATAGGCCTTGACCACCCGGATGCCCTGCACCGATTGCTCCAGGTACGTGGTCAGGCGGCCCATATGGTCCTGGGTGTTGGTGGTCGCCTTGCGCATCCGCTTGCCCAGCCGCGAAATTGGCAAGATGGCGACGGGAAAGATGAAGAAGGTGAAGGCCGACAGCCGCCAATCTTGATAAAACATCGCGCCGATCAGGAAGATCACCGACGAGGCATCCTTGCCGGCGCCGGTCAGGGCGTCGGTGACCGCGAAGCGCATCGAGGAAATGTCGTTGGTCAGCCGCGACAGAATCCGCCCGGTCGAATTGGCGTGAAAATAGGCGACGTCGAGGCGCATCAGATGGCCGAACAGACGCGCCTGCATGTCGGCGATGACCTGCAAGCCGACCCCCGACAAATACACCGCCTCGCCGTAATTGGCGATCGCCTTGACCGCGAAGGTGCCCATCACCGCCATGCCCAACGGCCACAAGAACGCTTCCTGGCGCTCGGTGAAGATTTTGTTGACCACCGGGTCCATCAGCAGCGCGTAACCCGCATTGGCCGCCGCCCCCACCACCATGCACGAAATCGCCAAGACGACGCGGCCGAGATAGGGCCGGATTCCCTCGATGAACAAGCGCCGGGCCAAGAGATAGGTGGAGTGATTGAAGGGTAGCCGGTTCTCGCTCAAAGCGTTGTCCGCCGATGGTCAAAAATGAGGCCGGACCATATCACGACCGCCCCGGCGGGCCAAGGAGGGAGGAAATAAGGCGGCCCTTGACCGCAACAGCCGTAACAGCCACGATAAGCCGCAATGGCCATTAAGGAGCTGAGCATGACCCGCGCGTTGGCCCCGATGAGTACCGATGAATTCGAAGTGGTGCGCTTTGCCGAGCATGCAGGATCAATCTTGTCGATCGCAGCCGGTAAAGCTAAGAACTTGTTCGGCGCGCTGCTGGACCGCGCCGCCGCTCGGCCGGTGGTCATCACCAAGAATGACCGCCCAGCCGTGGTGGTGGTCGAGGCCGACCGCTATCTGGCGCTGCTGCGCGACCAGGAGGAATTGCTGACCCGCAAGGCGGTCGAGATCGCCGCGACGCAAGGCTTCATCGGCGAGGACGCCACGGCGGAATTGAACACGGAGATCAAGCGCCGTGCCGCCATCGGTTAAGCTCCTCGACTACACCCCGCAGGTTAAACAGATGCTGCTCTCGATGCCGCCCCGGCGGGCGGCGGCTTTTGTTACCTTTTTTGAGGGCATCGCCGCCTGCGACGAGTCTCATCCCGGCTCCTGGCCATCGTCGGCACCGCATGTGTGGATCACCGAGTTCGACGGGCAGGCCATCCGCTACAGCCGGGCGCCAGGGACCGGACCACGGACGGTCAAGGTGACCGCGATTTTTTGAACCCGCGGCATGACCGGCTCTTTCTTTGTCGGCTTCGTCACCCCGGTGTTATCATCCCCGCTCCGGTAAACCCAGATACGGACCATTCCCTCATGACCCCCGACATCGAAACCCAAATGACCGACATGGGCCGCCGGGCGCGGGTGGCGGCGCGCGCGTTGGCGATGGCGCCTCACGGCGTGAAGGCGGCGGCGCTGACTGCGGCCGCCGGAATCCTGCGGGCCGAGGCCGCCCTGATCCAAGACGCCAACGCGGTGGATATGGGCCAGGGCCGGTTGAAGGGCCTGACCAAGGCGATGCTGGATCGCCTGATGCTTGATGCCAAGCGCATCGAGGCGATGGCCAAGGGGTTGGAGGATATCGCCGCCTTGGCCGATCCGGTCGGCCGGGTGCTGGCCGAATGGACGCGGCCCAACGGGTTGCACATCCGCCGGGTGTCGGTGCCGCTGGGGGTGATCGGGATCATTTACGAAAGCCGGCCGAACGTCACCGCCGACGCGGCGGCCCTGTGCCTGGCCTCGGGCAACGCGGCGATCTTGCGCTGCGGGTCGGAATGCTTCCATTCCTCGGCGGCGATCATGGCGGCGCTGACCAAGGGCTTTGTTGCCGCCGGGCTGCCGGGCGACGTCATCCAACTGGTCCCCACCACCGACCGCGAGGCGGTCGGCGTGATGCTGCGAATGGCCGAATATCTCGACGTCATCGTGCCGCGCGGCGGCAAATCGCTGGTCCAGCGGGTGATCGCCGAATCGCATGTGCCATTGTTCCAGCATTTGGAGGGCATCTGCCACACCTATGTCGGGGCCGCAGCCGATCTGGAGATGGCGCGCCGGGTGGTGCTGAACGCCAAGATGCGGCGCACCGGCATTTGCGGCGCCACCGAAACCCTGCTTATCGACCAAGCGGTAAGCGCCACCCATCTGGCGGTTCTGGTTCACGATCTGCTGGAAGCCGAGTGTGAGGTGCGGGGCGACGACAGCGTACAGGCCCTCGACGACCGCGTGATGCCCGCGACCGAGGACGACTGGCGCACCGAATATCTGGATGCGATCGTTTCGGTGAAAACCGTGGACGGGGTCGAGGCGGCGGTCGAGCACATCAACACTTACGGCTCACACCATACCGACGCGATCCTCACCGAGGACCCGGCGGCGGCGGAATGTTTCCTGGCTGGCTGCGATTCGGCGATTTGCCTGTGGAACGCCTCGACCCAATTCGCCGACGGCGGCGAGTTCGGCATGGGCGCCGAGATCGGCATCTCGACCGGGCGGCTGCACGCGCGCGGTCCCGTCGGCGTCGAACAGCTTTGCACCTATAAATATGTGGTGACCGGCAATGGCCAGTGCCGGCCGGGGTGAGATCAACCGCTGGGGCGACCGGCGGCGCCTGCGGGTCGGCCTGTTGGGGGGCTCGTTCAATCCGGCGCATGACGGACATCGTTACGTCGCGCTGACCGCGTTGAAACGGTTGGGACTGGATCAGGTGTGGCTGCTGGTCAGCCCGCAAAATCCCTTGAAGCCGGTGGCGGGCATGGCGCCGTTCGCGGATCGCTTGGCGGGCGCCGATCGGATGTGCGGACGGCATCCGCATCTGCGGGCGTGCGGTGTCGAGACCGCTTGGGGCACCCAGCGCACCGCCGATACATTGGCGTTGTTCGTGCGCAGCTTTCCCCGAATTCGCTTCGTTTGGCTGATGGGGGCCGATAATCTGATGCAAATCCATCGTTGGAGCCGCTGGCGGCGGATTTTCGGCACGGTACCGGTTGCGGTTATCGATCGCGGCCCCTATTCTTTCCGGTCCTTGGCGGCCAAGGCGGCCCGACGGATGGCCGGCGCCCGGATCACGCGGGAGCGGGAGCTGGCGGATCACCCGCCGCCCGCTTGGGTGTTCTTGGCGGTGCGGCGCCATCCGGCCTCGGCCAGCGCATTGCGGAATTTCTAACGGAGTATGTTTATTTTGGCGGATGACGACGCTGTCTTGGACCAAATTCTAGAGACCCTCGAGGCCGACAAGGCCGAGGATATCACCGTCATCAACCTGAAGGGCCGCACCACCATCGCGGACCACATGGTGATCGCCACCGGCCGCTCGGCCCGCCAAGTCGGCGCGATGGCCGAACATCTGGCCGCAAAGATGAGGGCCGCCGGGCTGCATCCCTCGACCGAGGGCATGGCCCAGTGCGACTGGGTGTTGATCGATGGTCACGACATCATCGTGCATCTGTTCCGGCCCGAAATCCGCGAATTCTACAATCTGGAAAAGATGTGGAGCGGCCCGCGCGCCGCCCCCGCCACCGCCTGATGCGCCTGCTGCTGGCCGCCGTCGGGCGTTTCCGCCCGGGGCCCGAGCGGGATCTGTTCTTGAAATACGCCGAACGCCTGCGCCCGAAGCTGGAGCTGATCGAGGTCGAGGAAAAGCGCCCGCTGCCCGTCGCCGAACGCAGGACGCGCGAGGCGGCCCTGCTGCTGGACACGATCCCCGGCGGCGCCAAGCTGGTGGCGCTGGATGAACGCGGCGGCACGTTGGGTTCCGAACAGTTCGCCCGCACGCTGGAGACATGGCGCGACCAAGCGGTTCCGGCGACGGTATTCCTGATCGGCGGCGCCGACGGCCATGGACCAGGCGTTCGCGAACGGGCCGACCTGTTGCTGTCGTTCGGCGCGATGACCTGGCCGCACATGCTGGTGCGCACTTTGCTGGCGGAACAACTGTGGCGGGCGCAATCGCTGCTCAGTGGACACCCGTATCACCGGGCGTGAGCTTTACAAATCCACCCGCTCGACCTCGCCCGCGAGATCGGGAACGAGGCGTTCGGCTAGGGTACGGAAGCGGGCGGCGCTGTCGGTGGCCAGAAGACGCAGCATTCCAGAACGATCCGGCGCGGCTAGGCGGTGGACGGATAAAACCTCCGCCGCTTGATCGGCAACCGCCGCCGCACAATCGGCGAAGGCCGGCTTCGTACCGAGAGCGGTGCGCAAGGCATTGGTCAGCAATGGGAAATGGGTGCAGCCCAACACCAGGGTGTCGTTGTCGTGATCCCCGAAGGCGGCGGCCAGATAGTGGCGGATCACGGTGTCGGCCAGCGGGCCCTCGGTGATGCCCTCCTCGGCCAGGGCGACGAACAGCGGGCAGGGAATTTGCAGCACGCGAATGTCCGAGCGGCGGGCGTACAGGCTTTTCGGGAAGGCCTCGGCCGCGCACGTGCCCTCGGTCGCGGCGACCACGATGCCGCCGGTTTTGGTTAAACGGGCCGCGGCCTCCGCCCCGGCCTCGACCACGCCCAGGATCGGCAGATCGGGATGGGCTGCCCGCAAGGCGGCCAATCCGTGCGCCGAGGCGGTGTTGCAAGCGACCACCAGCATCTTGATGTCGAAACCGGCCAGGAACTTCCCGGCTTGCAGGGCATAGCGCTCGACCGTCGCCGCCGATTTGGTGCCATAGGGCAGCCGCGCCAGATCACCCAAGTAAATCAGATGTTCCGAAGGCAACCGGCGGCGCAGCGCCGCCGCCACGGTCAGCCCGCCGACCCCGGAATCGAACACACCGATCGACCGCAGGGGCATCTCAATCCTCGTGCGAGCCGCGCCGCCCGATTGGAATATCGCGCGAGATATAGGCGCTCATCACCAGCCCGAAGCCGAACAGCAGCGACAGCATCGCGGTGCCGCCATAGGAAATCAGCGGCAGCGGCACGCCGACCACCGGCAACAGCCCCATCACCATCGCGGTGTTGATGAAGAAATACAAAAAGAAGGTGGTCATGACGCCCATCGACAGCAGCCGCCCGAAATGGCTGCGGCAGCGCAGCGCGATGCCATAGCCGTTGGCCACCAGCAGGGAATACAGCCCCAGCAGCACAAGGCCGCCGATCATCCCCCATTCCTCGGCGAACATCGTGAAGATGAAGTCGGTCTGCTTTTCGGGCAGGAAGTTCAGGCGGCTTTGGGTGCCCTCGCCGAATCCCTTGCCGAACACCCCGCCCGATCCCAAGGCGATCTTGGATTGGGTGATGTGATACCCGGCCCCCAAGGCATCGGAATCGGGGTCGAGGAAAATCTCCAACCGCTTTTTTTGGTAATCGTGCAAGAACCGCCACGCCACGGGCACGCCACCGCCGGCCAGGGCGATCAGTAGGCCAAATTTCCAGGCCCGCACCCCGGCCAGAAAGAACATCGCGCCCGACGACATCAGCAAAATCAAGGCAGTGCCCAAATCGGGCTGCTTCATCACCAGCCCAACCGGGGCCAGCACCATCACCAGGGGCGGAATCAGGAACAGCGGGCGCCCGACATCTTGCAAGGTGGCGCCGTGAAAATAACGGGCCAGGGTCAGGACCAACGAGATCTTCATTACCTCGGACGGCTGCAATTGAATGAAGCCGAGGTCGATCCAGCGCTGCGCCCCCATGCCGACCGTGCCGCGCACCTGCACCGCGACCAGCAGCACCAGGGCGATGCCGTAAAAGGTATAGGCGTGCCGCATCCAGAACCGCAAATCGACCATCGCCACCAGCAGCAGCATCCCCATGCCCAGCACGAAGCGGATCATTTGCTTGAGCGCCCAAGGCTCCAGCGATTTGCCCGCCGCCGAATACAGGGTCAGGAAACCGATGCACGAGATCGCGGTGATCAGGGCGATCAAGCTCCAATTGATCTGCCAGATCTTGTCGCGCCACGTTAGCTCCGAGCGGTTGAAGCTGGAAATCCTGGGTTGTCCGAGCGCCATCAGACGGCTCCCTTCGGGTTTTCCGCCGTGCGGGCGCGGTCGCGCTTCTGCACTTCGATCAAAACGTCGCGAGCGATCGGGGCGGCGACCGCCGAACCGCCACCGCCATGCTCGACCACCACGCAGACCGAGTAACGCGGCGCCTCTTCCGGGGCGTAGGCGATGAACAGCGCGTGGTCGCGTTCCTTCCAGGGCAATTCGTCGTTCTTCTTCACCCCGGTTTCGCGTTCGTGCATGGAAATCCGGCGCACCTGGGCGGTGCCCGATTTACCCGACATTTCCCAATGTTCCTGTTCGATCCGGGCGCGGTAGGCGGTGCCGCCCGGTTCATTGGTCACGGCGTACATCCCCTTGCGGACCACGGCCAGCGAGGTGTGCGCGACATCGCAACTGGGCCAATCCGCCTCCGTCCTGGGATGGGCGTCGCCCCCGGAGATGCGATCACGCGCGACATGCGGCACCACGGCGACGCCGCCATTGGCGATACGCGCCGCCATCGTCGCCAACTGCAACGGCGTGGCGAGGCAATAGCCCTGACCGATGCCGTTGATCAAGGTCTCGCCCGGATGCCAGGGCTGATCAAAGGTCGCCTTCTTCCATTCGCGGTTCGGGATCAAGCCGGGCTTTTCGCCGGGAAGATCGATGCCGGTCAGATCGCCCAATCCGAAGCGGACCGCCATGTCGTGGATGCGGTCGACGCCCGTGCGCCGGGCGATTTCATAGAAATAGACGTCGCAGGAATTCTTGATCCCGCCGATCAGATCCAAGGATCCGTGGCCTTCCTTCTTCCAGCAATGAAACTCGATATTGCCCATCTGCATGTGGCCAGGGCAGAACACCCGGGTGTCGGGGCTGATCGAATTGCTTTCCAGGGCGGCCAGCGCCACCATCGGCTTGAAGGTCGAGCCCGGCGCGAAGGTACCGGCGATCACCTTGTTGGTCAGCGGCGAGCGGGGATTGGTGATCAGATCGTTCCACTCGACACCGGTCAGGCCGCGATTGAAGGCGTTGGGATCGAAGGATGGGGTCGAGGCCATCACCACGACCTCGCCGGTATGGATGTCCATCACCACGACGGCAGCGCTTTCGTCGCCCAGCCGCTGGGCGGCGTATTCCTGAAGCCGCAAATCCAGGGTCAGGGTCAGATCCAGCCCCGGCTCGCCTTCCTTGCGCTCGATTTCCTGGATGACGCGGCCGACCGCGTTGACCTCTTGCCGCAAGGTACCGCCCTTGCCGCGCAAGGCCTGGTCGTAGATGCGCTCGACCCCCGCCTTGCCGATGCGAAAGCCCGGCAATTCCAACAGCGATTCAGCCGAGTCGCTTTGCAGATCGGCTTCCGAAGGCGCCGCGACATAACCCAGCAAATGGGCGCCCAGGGTTTCCAAGGGGTAATAGCGGCTTTGGCCGACATCAATGGTGACGCCGGGCAGATCGGCGGCGTTGACCTCGATCCGCGCGACATCCTCCCACGACAAATTCTCGCGCACCAAGATCGGCACGAACGAGCGGTGGCGGCGCGAATCCTTGGCGATGCGGCTACGGTCGCCGTCGGTCAGGGTGATGATCTGCGACAACAGATCCAAGGTGGCGTCGATCGAATTGGTGCGCTCGGGGACGATCAGCACCTGATAGTTATGGCGGTTGACCGCCATCGCGATGCCGTTGCGATCCAAGATCAGCCCGCGCGGCGGGGCCAGCAGCTGCTGCAAAATGCGGTTGCCGTCGGCTTGCAGACGGAAACGCTCCGCCTCGATCACCTGCAACCAATACATCCGGGCGGCCAGGGCGGCCACCAGAACGCCTTGCCCGGCACCCAACAGCATGGCGCGGCGGCCGAACAGCTTGGCGCGGTCGTTGTCGTGGTACATGGCTCAGACGTCTTTCAGGAAAGCCATCTGGGCGCGGGCCATCATCTGGGTCGCCGCCGGAAACAGCCCCAAGGTCGCCAGATAGGCCAGCGCCATCTGAAGCAACCCCACCGGATGCTCGGCCATCATTTCCATCAACAGCCAGCCCAAGCCGACCGCCCCCGCCGCCAACAAGGCGAAGGCCAGCCACGAGGCCAGAAACGACCGGGCCAGGAAAAACCGCCGCTGGGTGGTGGCCAGCCGTTGCACCGAGGCCAGAACCAAGGCGTTCACGCCCAAGGGCATGCCCACCAGAATGTCGTTGGTCAGCCCGATCGCGAAAGCGGTGCCGACCGGCAGCAGGTCGGGGCGGAACAGCGCCCAATAATAAACCGACATCAAGGGCAGCATCGGCATCACCCCCGACAGGCCGGGAATGTGGACGGGCAAACAGGTCAGCAGCAACAGGCCCAGCGTCATTCCGAACGGCATGATGTGGCGCAGCCAAAGATCCATGCGCGCCCAGGGCGAGGACCTCAATTGTCCCCCCCGCCGGGCACCGCGCCGGTTCCGGCCGGGCCAACCCCGGCGGCGGCGGGCCGACGCCGGACGGGCGCTTGCGGCTTGTCGGCGAACGGCAAAATGCCGCCTAGGCCGTAATCGACGATGGCGACATATTCCAGTTCATGGCGATGCACATCGGGTTCAACCCAAGGCCCGCCCTCGGCGATCGAGGCGACCACGCCGATCGGCAAACCGGGCGGGAACGCCGCCCCCGAGGCCGAGGTGACCACCCGGTCACCGACCTGAATGTTCGGATTGCCCGCGATATAGCCCAGCCGGGGGCGTTCACGCCCGTCGCCCGCCAAAATGGCCCGCGTCCGCGATCCCTCGATCATCACCGGCAGGCGCGAATTGGGGTCGGTCAGCAATTGCAGGCGGGCCGAGCGGTCGCCAACCTCGGCGACATGGCCGATCAGGGTTTCGCCAGACAACACGGCTTGACCCTTGCGCACGCCGTCGCGCGCGCCGGCATTGACCACCATCGAATGGACATAGGCCGACCCCATGTCGCCGACCACGCGAGCGGTGATGTAGGCGGGATCGGGATCGGGAACGACGTTCAGCTGTTGCAGCAACACCTGGTTTTCGTCGCGCAGGCGTGACGCGATGGTTTCCCAGTGCAAGAGGCGCTGATTCTCGGCCTTCAGGCGGGCATTCTCGGCCCGCAGGGCGACCAGTTCGCGGATATGACGGGTTCCCTCGGCGACCAGCGTGGCTGGGCGCGACAGCAAATCAAGGACCGGCACGAAGGCATCGACCACCGCCACCCGGCTTTGTTCGATGAAACCGACATTGGCCTTGGTCAACAGCATCAACACAAAGGCGGCGGCGCCCAACAGCAAGAAGGCGTGGCGATGCATCATCAGCCTGATCGAGGCCAACCGCCTTAACGCTCCCGATGACCTCGACCGCATCGTTCCCTCATTCGCGGGACGCTAAAAAACTTAGCCGGTTGCGGAAAAATCCGCACTTAATGTTTCAACTCGGCACCCCCGCGCAGGCGGGGGTCCATACTGGGGCTGACGACAATGTCGGATACAACATGCCGTGCCGATGGACCCATGGATTCCCGCTTTCGCGGGAATGACGACAAAAACTCAACTTTTTCCGCAGCCTGTTAGTACATGCTGCTCAAGACGTTCTTCAGCTTGGGCATTTCTTCCAAGGCGCGGCCGGTTCCCAAGGCCACGCAGGACAAGGGATCGTCGGCGATCGACACCGGCAGGCCGGTGGCATGCCGCAGCACGTAATCCAGGTTCGACAGCAAGGCGCCGCCGCCGGTCAACACGATGCCCTATCCACGATGTCGGCGGCCAGTTCCGGCGCCGTGTGTTCCAGGGCGACCTTGACCTCCTCGATGATCGCGCCGACCGGTTCGGCCAGGGATTCGGCGACTTGGCGTTCGCTGACCAGCAATTCCTTGGGCACGCCGTTCATCAGGTCGCGGCCCTTGATCTCCATCGTGCGGCCGTCGCCGTCTTCCGGCGGACAGGCCGAGCCGATTTCCTTTTTGATGCGCTCGGCCGAGCTTTCACCGATCAGCAGGTTATGATTACGGCGGATATAAGCGATGATCGCCTCGTCCATCTTGTCGCCGCCGACCCGCACGCTGCGCGAATAGACGATGCCGCCCAACGACAGCACGGCCACCTCGGTGGTGCCGCCGCCGATATCGACAACCATCGAGCCGGTGGGTTCAGTGACCGGCAACCCGGCGCCGATCGCGGCGGCCATCGGTTCCTCGATCAAGAACACCCGGCGCGCGCCAGCGCTTTCGGCCGATTCCTGAATGGCGCGCCGCTCCACCGCCGTCGAGCCCGAGGGCACGCAGACGATGACCAGCGGCGAGGCGAAGCTGCGGCGGTTGTGCACCTTGCGGATGAAGTGCTTGATCATCTCCTCGGCGACTTCGAAGTCGGCGATCACGCCGTCGCGCAAGGGGCGGATGGCTTGGATGTAGCCCGGCGTGCGGCCCAGCATCATCTTGGCTTCATCGCCGACCGCCAGGACCTTTTTTTTGCCCTTTTCCTCGGCGATGGCGACCACGGAGGGTTCGTTCAAAACGATTCCGCGACCCTTGACATAGACCAGCGTGTTGGCGGTCCCCAAGTCGATCGCCATGTCGGCGCTCATCCACCCCGTCAGCTTCGAAAACATCGTTCTTCACCCAAAGACTGGCTTATGTCGTGGTTCCGTGTTCCACATGCCCCCTATATATCAGGCTGGGCGCGCGGGAGGAGCGGTTTTTTCTCGTTTCAGCAAAAGTTTGTTGAGCGCGTTGACATAGGCCCTGGCGGAAGCCACCAAGGTGTCGGTATCCGCCCCCTGACCTTGGACGGTTCGCCCCCCTTCTTCCAACCGGACGGTAACCTCGGCCTGGGCGTCGGTGCCCTGGGTGACCGCGTGAACCTGATAGAGCTGCAACCGGGAATCGTGTGGAAACAAGGCCTTGATCGCGGCGAAGGTGGCATCGACCGGACCGTCGCCGGTCGCCCTGTGCTTGCTGTCGATCCCGTCGATCTCCAGCTCGACCTCGGCCGAGGGCGGACGGTGGCGGGTGCCGCACAGAACCTCGAGCGATTTTAGCCGGATGCGGTCGTTGCCGCGCACCACTTGGTCATCGACCAGGGCGACGATGTCCTCGTCGAATACGTCCTTTTTGCGGTCGGCGAGGTCCTTGAAGCGGGTAAAGGCATCCTCGACCGCCGGATCGGGCAGATCGTAGCCAAGGTCCTTCAGCTTGGCCTTGAAGGCGGCCCGGCCGGAATGTTTGCCCATCACCAGGGCCGAACGGGTCAGCCCCACCGATTCCGGGGTCATGATCTCGTAGGTCTGGGCGTTTTTCAGAACGCCGTCCTGATGAATGCCCGATTCGTGGGCGAAGGCGTTCTTGCCGACGATCGCCTTGTTCGGCTGCACCGGAAAGCCGGTAACGGTCGAAACCAGTTTCGAGGCGCGGGTGATCACCTCGGTCTTGATCCCGCATTCAAAGGGCAGCACGTCGCGCCGGGTGCGCAGCGCCATGACGATTTCTTCCAAGGCGGCATTGCCCGCCCGCTCGCCCAGCCCGTTGACCGTGCATTCGACCTGACGCGCCCCGGCGCTCACCGCCGCCAGCGAATTGGCGACCGCAAGGCCCAGATCGTTGTGGCAATGCACCGAGATGATTGCCTTGTCGATATTGGGGACCCGGTTCAGCACCAAACGGATCAGGGCGGCGTATTCGTCGGGCACCGCATAGCCGACGGTGTCGGGGATGTTGATGGTCCGCGCCCCCGCCGCCACCGCCGCCTCGACGCAGCGGCACAGAAAATCGGGCTCGGTGCGCGAGCCGTCCTCGGCCGACCACTCGACGTCGTCGGTGAAGGTGCGGGCATAGGCCACCGATTCGGCCACCTTTTCCAGCACCCGTTCCGGCTCCATCTGGAGCTTGTATTTCATGTGCAAGGGCGAGGTGGACAAGAAGGTGTGGATGCGGCCCCGTGCCGCCGGACGGATCGCCTCGGCGCAGCGTTCGATGTCGCCCTTGGTGGCGCGCGCCAAACCGCAAACGGCCGACCCCCGGATTTTCGTGGCGATGGCATGGACCGCCTCGAAATCACCGTTCGAGGCGATCGGGAATCCCGCCTCGATGACATCGACCCCCAGTTCTTCCAGAATCTGGGCGACCTTCAGCTTTTCATCGAGATTCATCGAGGCGCCGGGCGATTGTTCGCCGTCGCGCAAGGTGGTGTCGAAAAGGATGATCCGTTCCATGACCGAATTCGCCGCCTGCTTGGGATGGGTAAAAAAAGGCGGACAAGGCCAGTCTTGTCAACGGGTTTCGCCGCGGCTCACCGCCATCGGTGACAGTGGGATAATTCCAAGCTAGTATCCGCGCGTCTTTCAAACCACCAAGGATGGCTCGACATGCCCTTTAATCCCAACGGCGGCGGCGGCCCCTGGGGCGGCGGCCCGCGCGGCGGCAATGGCGGCGGTCCCTGGGGACGCGGCGGGCCTTCGGGCGGCGAGCCCCCCGATCTCGACGTCTTGATCCGGCGCGCGCAGGAATGGCTGCGGCGCAAGTTCGGGGGCGGCGGTTTTTCCGGCGGCGGCTTTTCGGGCGGACGGGGCATCGCCTTGGCGGCGGGCTTCGTGGTGGCGGGCTGGTTCGCCACCGGCATCTATCTGGTCAACACCAATGAACAGGGCGTGGTTCTGCGCTTTGGCAAGTGGGTCGATACCACCGAGCCCGGGCTGCACTATCACCTGCCCTATCCGATCGAAACCGTGCTGCTGCCGCCGGTGACCAAGGTCAATCAGCTGTCTCTGGGCTTTCGCGCCAACGACCGCAATCCGCACGGCGGCGACATCCCCGAGGAAAGCCGCATGCTGACCGGCGACGAGAACATCGTCGAGGCGGGCTTCGTGGTGTTCTGGACGATCAAGGACGCGGGCAAGTTCCTGTTCAACGTCCGCGACCCCGAAGGCACCGTCAAGGTCGCCGCCGAGGCCGCGATGCGCGAAGTGGTCGGCCGCAACCCGATCCAATCGGCGCTGTCGGATAAACGCGAATCGATCGCCCTGCAAGCGCACGAGGAATTGCAGAATCTGCTCGACCTCTACGACGTCGGCATCCGGGTGCAGCAGGTGCAGTTGCAAAAGGTCGATCCGCCGGCCGCCGTGATCGACGCCTTCAACGACGTGCAACGCGCCCGCGCCGACCAGGAACGCTCGCGCAATGAAGCCGAGGCTTACCGCAACGACATCATCCCCCGTGCGCGCGGCGATGCCGAACGGATCATCCAGGACGCCGAGGCCTATAAGGAACAGGTCGCCGATCTGGCCCAGGGCGAGGCCAAGCGTTTCGTCTCGGTGCTGGGGTCGTACCGTTTGGCCGCCGACGTCATCGCGCGCCGGATGTATATCGAAACGATGGAAGAGATCTTGAAGAACGCCAACAAGATCGTCATCGACCCCTCGGCCAAGGGCGGCAATCCGCTGCCCTATCTGGCGCTGCCGGATCTGGCCAAAAAGACCACGCAGGGAGCCGCGAAATGAACCGCCTCGGCCTTTTGGGCTACGGCCTGCTCGCCCTGCTGACCGTGACCTTGCTGATTTTGGGGTCCTCGGTCTTCGTCGTCACCCAAACCGAACAGGCGCTGGTCTTGCGCTTCGGCGCGTGGCGCGCCACCATCGAGGACCCGGGCCTGCATTTGAAGGTGCCGTTCATCGAGGACGTGGTGCGCTACGACCGGCGCTTGCTGGCGCTGGATTCGCCCGACGAGCAGATCATCCTTAACGATCAAAAGCGCGTGGTGGTCGATACCTATACCCGCTACCGCATCACCGATCCGTTGAAGTTTTATCAGACGCTGCGCAACGAGACCGGGGCGCGCGGCCAGTTGGCCCAGATCGTTCAGTCCTCGATGCGCCGGGTGATGGGCACCGTGATGCTGCCCTCGATCTTGTCGGATGAACGCCCGAAGATCATGAAGCAGATTCAGGCCGAGGTCAGCGAAAGCGCGAAATCGTTGGGCCTTACCGTGATCGATGTCCGCATCCGCCGCGCCGATTTGCCCGAGGAAATCAGCCAAGCGATCTACGACCGCATGAAGTCCGAGCGCGAACGCCAAGCCAAGGAACTGCGCGCCCAAGGCTATGAATGGGGCCAGCAGATCAAGGCCCGCGCCGAACGCGAACGCACGGTGATCCTGGCCGAGGCCCAGCGCTCCGCCCAGACCCTGCGCGGCCAAGGCGACGCCGACGCCAACAAGACCTATGCCGAGGCGTTCAGCCAGGACCCGCATTTCTTCACGCTGTACCGCACGTTGCAGGCCTATCGTCAGTCGTTGGGCGCCGACAGCACCTCGCTGGTGTTGTCGCCCGACAACGAGTTCCTGCGGCTGTTCTCGAATGGGCCGGGTAAGTGATTTCCTTTTCCTTGTCATTCCCGCGAAAGCGGGAATCCATGCGTCCGGCGATACGGCCTATCCGGTTTGGAACCTTATCTCGCCCCGCCATGGACCCCCGCTTTCGCGGGGGTGACGAGAAGACCCGCTTTCCCGCCTTGAAGCCGCCACGGTTTTCGTTTCATCTCGTATGAACGTTTCTTGAAGAAGAAGGACACTTCCGGTGAGACACCTCCCTCGCATAGCCGCCTTGCTGCTGATCATCGGCCTGTTGACGCCGCCCGCTTGGGCGACCGGGGCCGTGCCCGCGGGCTTCGCCGATCTGGCCGAGAAACTGTCGCCGGCCGTGGTCAACATTTCGACCACCCAGACCATCCGCAATCCGGAACGCGGCTCGGAAATTCCGCAATTTCCGCCGGGCTCGCCGTTCGAGGATTTCTTCAAGGACTTCATGGACAAGCAGATGAAGCAAGACCAGACGCCGCGTAAGGCGACGTCGCTGGGTTCGGGCTTCATCGTCGATGCCGCCGGATATGTGGTGACCAACAACCATGTCATCCAAGACGCCGAGGATGTGACCGTCACCTTGGCCGACGGCACCGTCTTCAAGGCCGAGATCAAGGGCCGCGACACCAAGACCGATCTGGCCTTGCTGAAAATCGACCCCGGCAAGAAGGCCTTGGCCACCGTCGCCTTCGGCAATTCCGACAAGGCACGGGTCGGCGATTGGGTTTTGGCGATCGGCAATCCGTTCGGGCTGGGCGGCACGGTGACGGCGGGCATCGTCTCGGCGCGCGCGCGCGACATCAATTCCGGCCCCTACGACGATTTCATCCAGACCGACGCCTCGATCAACCGCGGCAATTCCGGCGGCCCGCTGTTCAACATGGACGGCGAAGTGATCGGCATTAACACCGCGATCTTCTCGCCCTCGTCGTCGGGCGGCTCGATCGGCATCGGCTTTTCCATTCCGTCGTCGCTGGCCGCCCCGGTGATCGACGATCTGCGCAAATTCGGCAAGACCCGGCGCGGCTGGCTGGGCCTGCATATCCAATCGATCGATCAGGAGCTGGTCGATACCATCGGCCTGCCCGACGACAAGGGGGCCTTGGTCGCCAAGATCAACGAGGGCAGCCCCGCCGCCAAGGCCGGCGTCAAGCCCGGCGACGTCGTGCTGAAGTTCGACGGCAAGGACATCACCAAAATGCGCAGCCTGCCGCGCATCGTCGCCGAAACCCCGATCGGCAAGCAGGTGGACATGGATGTCTGGCGGAACGGCAAGATCGTCACCTTGAAGGTCACGGTCGGCGAGCTGAAGGAACAGCCGCAGGACGAGGCCAAGGACGAGGAACGGCCGCAACCCTCGTCGGCCTCGGGCCAAACCATCGGCAGCGTCGGCCTGATGGTGTCGGCGGTGACCCCGGCCTTGAAGGAACGCTTCGGTCTGGACGATCAAACCGCCGGTCTGGTGGTGATCGAGGTCAAGAACGGTTCGTCCGCCGCCGAACGCGGGATGAAGCCGGGCGACGTCATCATCGAAGCCGGGCAACAGACCATGCACACCCCCAAGGATCTGGTCGAGGCGATCAGCGCCGCCAAATCGGCGGGGCAGAAGTCGCTGTTGCTGCGGGTGGAGAACCCGCAGGCGATCCGCTATGTGGCGCTGCCGCTGGATGGTAAGGGCCGGAAATGAGCGGGGTGCCTTTGCTTCGTCCGTTTCGGGGTTTGCGGCCGGCGCCGTTGTTCGCGGCCGAGGTCGCGGCCCCGCCCTACGACGTGCTCTCCAGCGCCGAGGCCCGCGATATGGCGGCGGGCCATCCGTGGAGCTTCCTGCACATCTCGAAGCCCGAGATCGATCTACCCGAAGGCATCGATCTGTATTGCGACGAGGTCTATGCCAAGGCGCGGGAAAATCTCGACCATATGGTCGGTCACGGCGTTCTGCGCCGCGACGCGGTGGATTGTTTCTATGTCTACCGCCTGAAAATGGGCGATCACGTGCAGACTGGGCTGGTCGGCGGCGGTTCGGTGGCGGCCTATGACGCCAACCGGATTCGCAAGCACGAATTCACCCGTCCCGACAAGGAAGACGACCGGGTCCGCCAGATCGACGCCTGCAACGCCCAAACCGGCCCGGTCCTGCTGGCCCACCGCGATCACCCCGCCGTCGCCGCCGCGATTCAGGCGGCAACATCCGGCAAGCCGGATTACGAGGTAACCGCCCCCGACGGCAACACCCACACCCTGTGGGTGATCGACGATGCGGACACCATCGCCAGCATCACGGCCGCCTTCGATTCGATGCCCGCCTTGTACATCGCCGACGGTCATCACCGTTCGGCGGCGGCCTCGCGGGTGGCCAAGGCGCGGGCCGGCAACGACCTTGCCCAGTCCTTCCTGGTGGTGACCTTCCCGATCCAGGAAATGAAGATCTTCGACTATAACCGCGTGGTCAAGGATCTGAACGGCCTGGACAAGGCCGCCTTCCTGAAAGCGCTGACGGCGGATTTCACCGTGGAAGCGGTCAGCGGGCAGGCGAAACCGGCCCATCCGCGCGAGGTCGGCCTTTATCTTCCCGGTCAATGGTACCGCCTGACCCCCACCCGGGCGCTACCGCCCGAAAGCGACCCGGTGGGCCGCCTCGATGTCAGCTTGCTGTCGAACCGCCTGTTGGCCCCGGTCCTGGGGATCACGGACTTGCGCAAGGACAAGCGGATCGACTTCGTCGGCGGCAAACGCGGCCTGGAGGAATTGGAACGCCGCGTCGATTCCGGCGAAATGGCGGCGGCCTTCGCCCTGTTCCCAACCCGGATGGAAGATTTGGTCGCCGTCGCCGAGGCGGGCGAGGTGATGCCCCCCAAATCGACCTGGTTCGAACCCAAGCTGGCCGACGGCATGGTCAGCTATCCGCTGGATTGAAGACATGAAAATCAACGGCAAGCCCACCCGCACCATTTGGCTGGCGGCCGACGGTTGGGGGGTCGAGATCATCGATCAGACCCGGCTGCCGCACGAACTGGTCACCGTTACCCTGCGCTCGCTGGATGACGCCGCCCGGGCGATCAAGGATATGTGGGTGCGCGGTGCCCCCTTGATCGGGGCGACCGCCGCTTACGGCATGGCCTTGGCGGCGCGCGCCGACAGCTCGTTGCCCGCGCTTCGCGCCGCGTATGACACCTTGCACGCCACCCGGCCCACCGCGATCAATCTGAAATGGGCGCTGGACGCGATGATGGACTCGCTGGCGTCGCTGTCGCCCGCCGACCGGCTGCCCGCCGCCTATGCCCAGGCCGCCGCCATCGCCGACGAGGACGTGGCGATCTGTTCGGCGATCGGCGATCACGGTCTGGCCTTGATCCGCGAGATCGCGGCGAAAAAGGCGCCGGGCGAAACCATCAATATCCTGACCCACTGCAACGCCGGTTGGCTGGCCACCGTCGATTGGGGCACCGCGCTGGCTCCGATCTACAAGGCGTTCGACGCCGGTTTGCCGGTGCATGTCTGGGTCGATGAGACTCGGCCGCGCAATCAGGGTGCCGCGCTCACCGCGCGCGAGCTGTCGTGGCACGGCGTGCCGCACACGGTGATCGCCGACAATACCGGTGGCCATCTGATGCAGCACAAACTGGTCGATCTGGTGATCGTCGGCACCGACCGCACGACGCGGACCGGGGATGTCTGCAATAAGATCGGCACCTATCTGAAGGCATTGGCCGCCGCCGATAATGGCGTGCCCTTCGCGGTCGCCCTGCCCAGCCCGACCATCGATTGGACGGTGGCCGACGGGGTCGCCGAAATCCCCATCGAACTGCGCGACGAGGCCGAGGTCACCCACATTTCGGGCAAGACCGCCGATGGAAACGTGGTGTCGGTGCAACTTCCCCCCGACGGATCGGCGGCCGCGAATTACGCGTTCGACGTCACCCCCGCCCGTCTCGTCACGTGGCTAATCACCGAGCGGGGCCGTTGTCCGGCCAGTCCCGAGGGTCTGTCCACGCTGTTTCCGGAAAAGGGTCGTTCATGAAATCCTTGTGGTCCGAGGCCGAGGCCGACAATTACGCCACCCGCTGGGGTCACCGCGATATCGGTTTGCGAGTCTATACCAGCCGCCTGTTGGGGGCCGAATCCAAGCTGGTGCTGCACGGCGGCGGCAATACCTCGGTGAAGACCACCGTGACCGACCTTTTGGGGGATACGGTCGAGGTGCTGTGCGTCAAGGGGTCGGGCTGGGACATGGCCAGCATCGAACCGGCCGGGTTACCCGCCGTGCGGATGGCGCCGCTTTTTCGGCTGCGCACGCTGGACCGGTTATCCGACGAGGCGATGGTCAACGAGCAGCGGATCAATCTGATGGACGCCTCGGCGCCCAACCCTTCCGTCGAAACCCTGTTGCACGCCTTTCTGCCGCATAAATTCATCGACCACACCCATGCCTCGGCGGTGTTGTCGCTGACCGACCAGCCGGACGGCGAGGCCCTATGCCGCGAGGTGTATGGCGCCGAGATGGGCTATGTCCCCTATGTCATGCCGGGCTTCGCGCTGGCCAAATGCGCGGCCGAGGTGTTCGAACTGGACCCCACAGTCAAGGGCCTGATCCTGATCAAGCACGGCATCTTCACCTTTGGCGAAACCGCCCGGGAATCCTATGAGCGGATGATCGACATGGTCAGCCGGGCCGAGGCGCGCTTGACCAAGGGCCGCAAAACCGTGGTGTTCACCTCCGCTTCGATCGAGGGCGACCTGGCCCCGGTATCCGAGGTGGCGCCCATCCTGCGCGGCGCCGTGTCGATTCCGGGCCACGGCGGGGCGTGGCGGCGCTGGGTTCTGGATTTCCGCACCTCCGACGCGATCCGCGCCTACGCGGGCGGCACCGAGGTGCCCGATTACAGCCAACGCGGCGTGGTCACCCCCGATCACGTCATCCGCACCAAGGCAATGCCGCTGGTGGTGCCGCCGCCGACCGGACCGCTGGGCGGCTGGAAGGATGATGTGCTGGCCGCCGTCGGCGATTACATCGGCCGCTATCACGCCTATTTCGCCCGCAACAACGCCAAGGCGGTGCCCGCCAAGACCGAGCTGGACCCGATGCCGCGCGTCGTGCTGGTACCGGGCTTGGGACTTTTCGGCATGGGCCTGTCGAAGAAGGATGCGGCGATCGCCGCCGACGTCGCCGAGAACACCGTGGCGACCATCACCGACGCCGAAGCGGTCGGCCGTTTCCAGCCGCTGCCCGAAGCCGACCTATTCGACATGGAATATTGGTCGCTGGAACAAGCCAAGCTGGGCAAGGGCGGCGAGAAGCCGTTGGCCCGTCAAATCGCGATGGTTACTGGCGGCGGATCGGGAATCGGTCTGGCGGTGGCCCGGGCTTTTGCCCGCGAGGGCGCCGAGGTGGCGATCCTTGATCTCGACGCGGCGGCCGCCACGGCGGCGGCTAAGAAATGCGGGGCCACCGCCTTGGGGCTGGCCTGCGACGTCACCAAGCCGGAGCAAGTCAAGGCCGCGTTCGACGCGGTGTGCGCGGCGTTCGGCGGGGTCGATATCGTGGTCTCGAACGCCGGGGCGGCGTGGCAGGGCGCGGTCGGCCTGTTGACCGATCACGAATTGCGCCGGTCGTTCGAACTGAACTTCTTCGCCCACCAATGTGTCGCCAGCAACGCGGTGCGGGTGATGCGGGCGCAGGGAACCGGCGGCTGTTTGCTGTTCAACACCTCGAAGCAGGCGCTGAACCCCGGCAAGGCGTTCGGCCCCTACGGCCTGCCCAAGGCGGCGACCCTATTCTTGATGAAGCAATACGCGCTCGATCACGGGCGCGACGGGGTGCGCGCCAACGCGGTCAACGCGGACCGCATCCGCAGCGGCCTGCTGACCGACGAGATGATCGCCAGCCGGGCCAAGGCGCGCGGGGTGTCGGAACAAGACTATATGGCGGGCAATCTGCTGGGCCGGGAAGTCACCGCCGAGGACGTCGCCGATGCCTTCGTCTGGCTGGCCAAGGCGGACAAAACCACCGCCTGCACGGTCACCGTGGACGGCGGCAACATCGAAGCCTCGTTGCGCTGATGCCGCCCGACTTCACCTTCGAACAGGCCGTCGGCGGCATCGTCGTCGGCCTGGACGAGGTGGGGCGCGGCCCGCTGGCCGGGCCGGTTGTGGCGGCGGCGGTCATCCTCGACCCGTCCGTCCGCCATGAGCATCTCGACGATTCGAAAAAGCTGACCGCGAAACGGCGCGAGGTGCTGGCCGTCCAAATCCTGGCGACCGCCACGGTGGGCATCGGCCAAGCCTCGGTCGAGGAAATCGACCGCCTCAACATCCTGAACGCCGCGATGCTGGCGATGGAGCGCGCCTATGCCGCCTTGGGCCGTTCGGCCGACGCGGCGCTGGTCGATGGCAACCGTGCCCCCAAACTCCCCTGCCCGGTGACCTGCATCGTCAAGGGCGATGGCAAAAGCCTGTCGATCGCCGCCGCCTCGGTGGTGGCCAAGGTTCACCGCGACCGCATCATGACCGAACTGGCCAAACAGTTCCCCGGATTCGGTTGGGAGAGCAACGCCGGATACGGCAGTGCACAACATCTTGTGGCTCTCGCTCGCCTTGGCCCCACGATCCACCACCGCCGCAGCTTCGCCCCGGTCCGCGAAGCCGAGAATCGAGCAAAAACATATAGTTCTTGACGCACGCTCGCATTTGACTCAAAGTGCGTGACCATGAAACTACCGCTCGACACCATCCTCGCGGGGGACTGCGTCTCCCTGATGAACGACCTGCCCGCCGGCTCGGTGGACATGGTGTTCGCCGACCCGCCCTACAACCTGCGTTTGGGCGGCGAGCTGCTGCGCCCGGATAACAGCCGGGTCGATGGGGTCGATGAGGATTGGGACCGCTTCACCGATACCGAAGCCTATGACCGCTTCACCCGCGACTGGCTGACCGCCGCCCGCCGGGTGCTGAAGGACGACGGCACGCTTTGGGTGATCGGCAGCTATCACAACATTTTCCGGGTCGGCGCGGTGTTGCAGGATCTGGGCTTTTGGATTCTCAACGACATCATCTGGCGCAAATCGAACCCGATGCCCAATTTCAAGGGCACCCGTTTCGCCAATGCCCATGAAACCCTGATCTGGTGCTCAAAATCGCCCGACGCCCGCTATACCTTCAATTACGAGGCGCTGAAGTCGCTGAACGACGATGTTCAGATGCGCTCCGATTGGGTGCTGCCGCTGTGCACCGGCCATGAACGCTTGAAGACCGACGGCCGCAAGACTCACCCGACGCAAAAGCCCGAGGCCCTGCTCTACCGCGTGCTGATGACCGCCAGCCGTCCGGGCGAGGTCGTGCTCGACCCGTTCTTCGGAACCGGCACCACGGGCGCGATGGCCAAGCGCCTGGGCCGCCATTTCATCGGCCTGGAGCGCGACGAGGGGTACCTTGCCGCCGCGCAAGCCCGCCTGGACGAAATCGAACCGCTGAGCGATCCGGCCGCGCTGACCTATAGCTCGAAGCGCACCGAACCCCGCATTCCCTTCGGCAGCGTGCTTGAACGCGGCCTGCTGCGCCCCGGCGACCTGCTGTACGGCGGCATTCGTCAACGCGCGCAAGCCAAGGTGCGGTCCGACGGCACGCTGATCGCCGCCGAACACCGCGGCTCGATTCACAAGGTCGGCGCCCTGGTCCAGGGGGCTCCCGCCTGCAACGGCTGGACCTTCTGGCACTTCCGCGACGGCGAAAGCTATGTGCCGATCGACGTGCTGCGCCAAAAGATCCGGGCCGAGCTGCACTGACGATTTCTCCCGGTAGCGACGAACCGGCGGAGCGTGATACTCTTTGAGGGTTACGTTATCGCGGGGAAGCGAGAAACATGAGCGCATCGGCGGTTCTTAAGTTACAGGCGGCCGGGTTCTCGGTCGAGCAGGTGACGGCGCTTGCCGAGCTGGTCGATAGCCAAGCGTCGAGCAAATCCGATCTACTGGAAGTCGAACACCGGCTTGAAACGAAAATCGGCGACGTCGAGCATCGGCTTGAAGCGAAAATCGACGAGGTCGAGCATCGGCTCGGAGCAAGAATCGATGGACTCGAGCACCGAATGGATGTGAAGGCCGCAGATCTGAAGATCGACATGATCAAATGGATGATCGGTCTTTTGCTGGCGCAAACCGGCCTTCTTCTCGTCTGCCTCAAACTGTTCCTGCGCTGACGGGTTATGCTCCCTCCTCGCGGAACAATCGTTCCGCCCCGGTGACCACGTCAAGCAGCTCCTCGGTGATCTGTTCCTGGCGCAACACCCGTTCCTGACCGGTCAATTCGTCGAGCTTGCGTTCAATATTGTCGCCCGCCGTGGTCATTGCTTGCAGGCGGGCGGCGTTTTCGGCGGCCAGGGCTTCGGTGGCGGCCAGCATCAGTTCGGACAGCACATGTTCCTCGACCAGCTTGTCCAGCAAGTCGGCGGGGGCCAAGTGATGCAGCGGCGGCGCCGTGCCGCCGTCCTTGCGGAATCGCGACAGATCGGCGGGCAACAACGGATGGCGTTGGATGCGCCAGCGCCCCCCCTCGCCGGTACGGCCGAACAGCATATCGGCCCGGCTGAAAGCGCCTTGGGCCGCCAAACGCGAGACTTCGTCGGCAATCCGGCCCGCCACCTCGGGCAACGCCCCGGCGTGCGAGGCCATCGCAATGCCCCAATCGGGCACCCGGCCCAATTCCGTCAGGGTCTGCGCCCCCTTGGCGCCGACCATCAGCACCAAATTAGGCGCGGCGGCCTGCACCGCCTCGCCCAACGCATCGGCATAACCGCCGACGAAACCGTGTTCCGGCGCGAAGACCAGCAAGGCGAGGCGGGGAAGCCCCGCTGGCGGCGAGGCCGGGCCGCCATTCAAGGTCAAGGCCTGCGACAATGCGGCCCCGATGATGTCGCCATAGCGCCGCGCGCCGTCCAGCATCATCGCCGCTTGCTGCATGCGCACCGCCGCCAAGGACCGCATCGCCGCGACCACCTCGCGCAATTGGGCGATGCTTTTGATCCGAAGCGCCACGCCATCGGCCCGGCTCATGACCGCCGACCTCCAAGAAGGTCGGCGGTTATGACTTCATTCTGCCCCTCGCCGGGCGCGGGCGTCCGCCCGCTTGGCCGCAGCCTCAATGGCCGCTGGATCTCACCCCGGCTCATGATCCGGCGAATCCCTTCAGGCGTTCCAGAAGATCGGCACGCCCGGCGTCGCCCAGCGCGCCGGTCTCGTCGATCGGGTGGGCGATGTCGGAACAGGTGGCCTCCAGCCAGTCGGCCAAGCCGTTCTTGAAGGCATCCACCGCCGCCGGTTCCAAGGGGTCGAGCAATCCCTCGCCCAGGGCCAGCAGACCGGCGGCTTGCTCCGACAGGCGGCGCACGGCGGTGTTGCGCTGGATCAGCAGCGAACGGATGCGCCGCCCGTGTTCGACCGCGCGTCGCGTCCGCTCGTCGGCCATCGCGCCGAAGCGGGTGAAGACCTCCAGTTCCAGGAATTGCGCGTAATCCAGGCGCAGCGAGGCGGCCAGTTGGCGCAGCACCGGCGGCTGCGCCTTGCCGCCGACGCGGGAAACCGACAACCCGACATTGACCGCCGGTTTTTGCCCCTCGTTGAACAATTTGGGGTCCAGGATGATCTGGCCGTCGGTGATCGAAATCAGGTTGGTCGGAATATAGGCGGTGAGGTTGCCGCCCTGGGTCTCGGCGATCGGCAAGATGGTCAAGGACCCGCCGCCCAAGACGTCGGCGCGGCGGCAGCCGCGTTCCAGCAGGCGGGAATGGGCATAGAAAATATCGCCGGGATAGGCCTCGCGCCCCGGCGGGCGGCGGAGCAGCAGCGACACCTCGCGGTGGATGGCGGCGTGGCGGGTCAAATCGTCGATCACCAGCAGAACGTCGCGGCCCTGCTCGCAGAAATATTCGGCCATCGTGCAGGCGGCGTAAGGGGCCAGCCACGCCAAACCCGATGGCCCCGAGGCCTCGGCGACCACGAAGATCGTGCGGTCCCTCGGACCCAGGCGGCCCACCGTGTCGATCAAATGATTGACCGACGAGGTCCGTTGACCGATCGCCGCCCACACGCAGATGACGTCGCTGTCCTTCTGGTTGATCACCGCATCGGCGGCGATGGCGGTCTTGCCGGTTTTGCGGTCGCCGATAATCAGCTCGCGCTGGCCGCGCCCGATCGGGATCATCGCGTCGATTACCGTGATGCCGGTGGCCAAGGGCTGGCCGATCGCTTCCCGATCGACGATCGCGGGCGCGGGGCGTTCGACCGGTTCGCTGGCGCGGCACTTGGGCATGGGGCCGCCGTCGAGCGGGCGGCCCAAGGGATCGACCACCCGGCCCAGCAACGCCTCGCCGACCGGCACGCGGACCACGTCGCCAGTGCGCGCCACCGCCGACCCGGCGGCGATGCCATCGGACGGCGACAGCAAAACCGCGCCGATCCGGCCCGGTTCCAGCGTCACCGCCATGGCCAGCGCACCATTGGCGAAGCGCAGCATTTCATCTTGGCGCGCGGTCGCCAAGCCGGACACCGTGGCCACCCCGTCGCCGATCCGCTCGACACGCCCCAATTCGTGCGAGACCGCATCGACACTCGCTTGGGCGGCGGTATCCGTTGCCCGTTCGGCCCAGCGGGCCACGTCATCCGTCAAGGTCGGCATCGCTCACCATCCCGGCTTCCGCCTTCGCCAACGCATCGGCCCAGCTGACCTGCAACACCGCCGAACGGCCAACCAACGCGGCCCCGGCGATCAAATCGGGGCGTTCGGCGACGTCGGCCGCGCCCAGTCTTTGCCGCCAATGCTCCTGTTCGGCCACGCCGAGCGGCGGCGCCACCTCCAGGCGGGCACCGGCCAGCAACGCCCGCTGATCGGCCGGCAAGGCGGTCCAACCTTGTTCCAGAAGGCTGAGAAAGGGTGCCGCGCCGACGCCGGGGGCCACCACCGCCAGCAGGCGGGCGGCCAAGCGCGTTGATAGGGCGGCGGCGAGGTGTTCCAAATCGGCGCGAACCGCGCGGCGTTCGGCGGCCAGGGCAACCCGGCCGTCGGCGAGGATCCGCTCGGCTTGAAGGTGCGCTTCGGCCAGCACGGCGTCGGCGCGGCGCTGGGCGTCGGCCTCGGCGGCATGGCGCAATCCGGCGATTTCGGCCTCGAAGGCGCGCTGGCGGTCATGCCATTCGCGTTCGGCCGCCTCGGCCTTGGCTTGGGCATCCGCCGCCTGGGTCTGCAACGCCGAGGTCTCGGCGCGGCGGCGATCGATCGCGGCCAGCACCGGGCGGTACAGGAATCGTTGCAGCAGCCAGACCAAAACCAGAAAATTGACCGCCTGCAACGCCAGCGTCGACCAATCCAGGCTCATGACGCGTGGACGACGAACGGATTGGCATAGAGCAGCAGAAGCGCGATCACCAGGCAGTAGATCGCCATCGTCTCGATCATCGCCAGGCCGACGAACAGCGTGCGCGACACGGTGCCCGCCGCGTCGGGCTGGCGCGCGATGGCGTCCATCGCGGCGGCCACCGCCCGGCCCTCGGCCAGGGCCGGACCGATCGCCCCGAATGATACCGCCATGACGGCGCCGAGGATACTGACCAGGGAAAGCAGATCGTTGGGCATGATAATGGTTCTCCTTATGTCAGCCGGTCTCGATCGCGCCGATCCCGGCCCCGATGAACACCGCCGCCAGAATGGCGAAGATATAGGCCTGAACGGCGCCGATCAGCAGGCCCAGCGCCATGATCGGCACTGGCACCAGCAGCCCGGAAAGTCCCAACAACACCGCGATCACCAGCTCGTGGCTCATGATATTGCCGAACAGGCGGACCATCAGGGCCAAGGTGCGGGTGAATTCGGACAAAAGGGTCAAAGGCAGCAGAAACGGATTGGGTTCAAGGTAATGCCGCAAATAGCGCGTCAGCCCACGCGCCCGGATGCCATAGCCGTGAACCGCGACGAACACCACCAAGGCCAACGCTCCGGTGGTTTCGATATGGGCGGTCGGCGCCTGCACCCCAGGAATCACCGCCGACAGATTGGCGGCGAGGATGAACAAGAACAAACTGCCCAACAGCGGCAGATAGGGGCCGGCGGGCACCCGCATGGTGTCCTCGATCTGGGTGGCCAGGGTTTCGACCAGCACTTCCAGGACCGCCTGCGCGCGGCCGGGATCGGCGCGCAACCGGCGGGTGGCAAGCCCGAAGCCCAGCGCCATCACCGCCATCAATCCCCAGGTGGTGACCACCGCGCGGCCCACCGCGACGGGACCAAGATGGAACAGGACCTGCGGCGACAGCGGATTGGCGTCGATCATGTCGCCCACCGCATCATCAGCCAGCGCCCGGCAACGAATCCGGCCAGCCCCGCCAGCAACGGCGGCGCCCCGGCTTGCGCCAGCGCCCAAAACCCCGCCCCGGCCGCCGCGAAACGCGCCGCCGCCGCAACCGCCATCCAAACCCGGCGCACGTTCAGACTGGCCTTCAACGCCCAGAAATAGGCGAGGCCCAAGGCCAAACCGGCCAGAGCGCCGACGGCGATCATGGGTGGTGAATCCGCGACCACGCCCACCGGCAACCCAGCGCCAGCCCGGCCATCAACAGGGCACCCGTCCAGGTGATGCCGCTGGCGAACAATCCGTCCAGCCAGCGGCCCAGCGCCAAACCGGCCAAGGTCGGCAACACGATCATCCATCCCAATCCGCCCGCCACCGCCAATCCACGAAAGAACGAGCGTTCCTCGGCAACCCCCTCGTCGCGCTGGCGCTGGCGGGCGGCGATCTTGTCGGACAAGGGTTGTTTCGTCATCACGGCCCCCCGCTGGCGGTTTCGAGATAGCGTTGCAGATGACGGATGGCGGCGGCTTGCAGATGCACGGTGCCGGTGCGTTCCTGGGCATGACGGTCGCGGGCACTGGCCGTGGCGGCGGCCAAATCCGCCGCCAGCCGGTCCAGATCATCGCCGACGAAGGCTTCCCGCGTGGCGACCGCCACATGGGCGCCGCCCCGCACGCTTAGCACGCCGCCTTGCAGCGCGGCGAAATGCTGGGTGCCGTCGCCGTTTTTCCAACTCATCACAGAGGGGTCCAAGACCGTGAGGAAATCGGCGTGTCCGTCGCGGATCCCGAACCAGCCGCTGGCATCGGCGGCGCGGACCGAGACCACGCCCTCGGTCTCGACCAAGATTTCGGCCGGGGTGGTGATGGTCAGTTTCACGGTTTTCCCCCTTGGCCCGCGCGGCTCCGCACCTCGTTCAAATCCCCCGCCATGTAGAAGCTTTGTTCCGCCCACGCGTCGCCCTCGCCGTCCAAGATGGCGCGGCAACCGGCCAAGGTGTCGGCGATATCCACGCTGCGGCCCGGCTTGCCGGTAAAGGCCTCTGTGACCTGGAAGGGCTGCGACAGGAAGCGCATCAGGCGGCGCGCCCGGCCCACCAGTTGGCGGTCGGCGCGGCTAAGCTCGTCGATCCCCAACAGGGCGATGATTTCCTGCAAATCGCGGTAGCGGGCGATCGCTTGGCGGACCTCTTGCGCCAAGGCGTAATGGCTGGCGCCGACCACGGCGGCGTCCAACAGCACCGAGCCCGAGGCCAAGGGATCGATCGCCGGATACAAACCGGCCGCCGCCTGCTCGCGCGACAGCACGATGGTGGAATCGAGATGGGGAAAGGTTTCGGCAACCGCCGGATCGGTGAAATCGTCGGCCGGCACATACACCGCCTGAATCGCGGTGACCGAGGCGGCACCGACCGAGGCGATACGTTCCTCCAACTCGGCGATCTCGCTGGCCTGGGTCGGCTGATAGCCGACCCGCGACGGCAAGCGGCCCAACAGGCCCGACACCTCGCCCCCCGCCTGAACGAAGCGGAAGACGTTGTCCATCAACAGCAACACATTCTCGCTTTTCTCGTCGCGAAAATACTCGGCCACCGCCAGGGCGGCCATGCCGACCCGCCACCGCGCCCCCGGCGGCTCGTTCATCTGGCCGAACACCAAGGCGGTGCGCGCCAGCACGCCCGATTGCCGCAACTCGGTCAGCAGTTCGTGCCCCTCGCGCGAGCGTTCGCCGATCCCGGCGAAAACCGAGATGCCGGAATATTTCTCGACCGTCGTGCGGATCAATTCCATGATCAGCACGGTCTTGCCGACCCCGGCGCCGCCGAACATCGCCGCCTTGCCGCCTTGGGCCAAGGGGGCCAGCAGATCGATCACCTTGATGCCGGTCCAAAACACCTCGGGCACGCGGCCTTGGCGGGCCATCGGCGGCGCGGCGCGGTGAATCGGGCGGCGCGGGGTGTTTTCAGGGAAGGCACCCAGCCGATCGACCGGCTCGCCGATCACGTCGATGATGCGGCCCAGCACCGCGTCGCCCACCGGCACCATCACCGGCTGACCGGTGGCGATCACCGGGGCGCCGCGCGCCAAGCCGCTGGTGCCTTGCAAGGCGACCGTGCGCACCAGCGTGGGCGACACATGCTGCTGAACCTCGAGCACCAAGCGGGGACCGCCGGCCTCCCCCGCCTCGATCCCCGAGCCGAGCGGCGGCAAGGCGCCGCCCTCGAAGGCCACATCGACCACCGAACCTGCCACGCCGATGACGGTGCCGTTCATTCGCGGCGTCCTTGGAAGGAAACGATGCCTAAACAATAAACCCATTCACCCGTGCTGACCATTCCCCCGCAGCGTGAAGAAGACCACCGTGCCGGTGCCGGTGCCGGTGCCGGGCACCGGGTCCAGGCCGATGGTGCCGCCAAAGCGGTGGACGATCCGGCGGCACAACGCCAGCCCGATACCGGTGCCGCCGGGGAATTGGGCGGGAGATAGGCGCTGAAAGATGACGAACACCTTTTCTTGATAGGCCGGATCAATGCCGATGCCGTTATCGGCCACGGCAATCCGCCAAAATCCTTCCCCGGCCGGCCGGGCGGTAATATCGACGCGCAAGGGGCGGCCAGGATCGCGATAGGTGAGCGCGTTTTCAATCAGATTCTGGAACAGGGTTTCCATCAGCGGCGTTTCGGCCAAAACCACCGGCAACGGACCGCTCACGATCGTCGCCCCGGCCGCCTCGATCCGCTCGGCCAGCGTGGTCCGCACCGTTTCGACGATCCGGCCCAGATCGACCGCGACCGGCGCGCGCTGGGTCGTCGGGATCTGGGCGTAGTCGCGCAGATCGCCGATCATCTCCGCCATTTGCTTGGCGCCATCGACCAGGAACCCAATGAACTCGTCGGCATCCCGGTCCAAACGGCCGCGATAGCGTTTGCCCAGAAGCTGCGCGTAACTGGCGATGTTGCGCAGCGGCGTTTGCAAATCGTGCGAGGCGACATAGGCGAATTGTTCGAGATCGGCGTTCGAGCGCGCCAATTCCTGGGTTTGCTGTTCCAAGGCCCGCCACGCGCGCAGCATCCTCAGCGCGCCGATGCTGGTGACCACGGCAAACACCGCCGCCAGGATGGTCATCTTGACCGCCTCGGGCCGCCAATCGTTCAGATAGTCCTGGCTGGCCAGCCCGACCAAGGTGATCAACGGATACGCGCCGACCGGCTGATACGAGAAGGTGCGCAAGATATCGTCAGCCCCGGCATGGGCCTGATAGGTTCCACCCGAAGGCGCCGCGCTGATCGCGGCCCGGAATTGCCGCGACACCTTGGTTTGGCCGACAAACCCGGCGGCGGGAAAACGCGCCAGCAAATCGAAATCACGGCTGGCGTCGCCCCGCAACACGACGGCGCCATGCGGCCCGACCTCCAGCGCATCGAATTTGCGTTCGAACCAGTCGATGGTCACCGCCGCATAGACGATCCCGGCGAATCCCCCGACAGGCGCCTCCAGACGCCGGGCGAAGACCAGCACCTCCTTGCCGCTGATGCGCCCCAGGATCGGCTTGGAGATGACAAGTCCCGCCCCCGGGTCGTCCCGCGGGCGGATAAAATAGTCGCGATCGGCGGCGGAAACGCCGGACTCCGCGATCCGGCCTTGCGCGTCGGTCCAGCGCAGACTGTCCAACATCGGCAAACGCTCGCGCTGACGGACAACGAACCGCGACAGCCCCGCCTCGTCGATGCCGCCCGACGCAAGCATGCGGCCATATTCATCGGCCACCGCCCGCAGCCCCAGGTCGATGCGGTCGATTTCCCCGGCGATGCCTTGCGCGACCAAACGGTTGGTGTTGCGTGACGCGATGGCCGCCCGCTCCTGAACCTGGCGGTAGCTGGCGTGCAGCGACACGGCGGTCAAGGCGATAACGAACAGGTTGACGAAGACCAGCAACGCCACCACCCGCGCCTGCGGCACCCGCAGAATCCGGGCTATCGCGATCCGCATCATCCCCACTCCTCCGCCTAACCACCATGGTAACCGAAATGGCGCGAAGCGAAAATGGCTAGCGGGGTTGCTTTAGCGATCCGGTTCCCGCCGGTTGCCACGACGGCACCAGATGGCGCTTCGACGGCCCGATCAGGTCGGCGCGGCCCATCCGCTTCAAGGCGTCGCGCAGCATCGGCCAATTCTCGGCGTCGTGATAGCGCAAGAACGCCTTGTGCAGGCGGCGTTGGCGCAGGCCCTTGGCGACGAACAGGCGCTCCAGGTCGGCCCGCACCGGCCGCAAGGGGTTCAAGCCGCTATGATACATCGTGGTGGCGGGCGCCATCGGCGAGGGCAGGAAGGTCTGCACTTGATCCACCCGCTGGCCGCGCCGCTTCAGCCACAGCGCCAGGGCCAGCATATCCTCGTCGGTGGTGCCGGGATGGGCGGCGATGAAATAGGGGATCAGATACTGCTCCTTGCCCGCCTTGCGGCCGAACGCTTGGAACAAGGTTTCGAATTTCTCGAACAATTCGATGGGGGGCTTCATCATCAGGGCCAGCGGGCCGGGTTCGCTGTGTTCGGGCGCCACCTTCAGATAGCCGCCGACATGATGGGCCGCCAACTCCTCGATATAGGCCTTCGAGCCCAAGGCGAGGTCGTAGCGCAGGCCCGAGGCGATCAGGATCTTCTTGATGCCGGGCAGCGTGCGCGCCTTGCGGTAAAGATCGATCAACGGCCCGAGATCGGTGACCAGTTTGACGCAAATGGTGGGATGCACGCAGGAGGGACGGCGGCAGACCGCATTGGCGCGCCCGTCGCCGCAGCGCATCCGCCACATATTGGCGGTGGGGCCGCCCAAATCGGAAATAACGCCGGTAAAGCCCTTGGTCCGCGCCTGCACATGGCCGATCTCGCGCAGCACCGAATCGGGCGAGCGGCTTTGCACGGTCCGCCCCTCGTGCGCCGCGATCGAACAAAAGGAACAGCCGCCGAAGCAGCCGCGCACGATCGCCACCGAAAAGCGGATCATCTCCCAAGCCGGAAGCGCGGCGTCGCCGTAAGCGGGATGGGGCGCGCGGGCATAGGGCAGTTCGAACACCGCATCGAGTTCCGGGGTGGTCAGCGGAACCGGCGGCGGATTGACCACCACGTCGCGGTCGCCGTGCCGTTGCAGCAAAACCCGCGCATTGGCAGGGTTGGTTTCCAGATGCACAAGGCGCGAGGCTTCGGCATAGGCCACCGGATCATTCGCCACGGCCTCGAAGGCGGGGATGCGGACGGCATTCTCGGGATCCGGCCCAAACGGGCGCGCGAAGGCGCTGCCACGCAGGTCGGTGATCGCCGCGATCGGCTCGTTCGCCGCCAGCCGGTGGGCTAGGTCCACCACGGCGCGTTCGGCGCTGCCCCACAACAGCAGATCGGCCTTGGAATCCAGCAAGATCGAGCGGCGCACCTTGTCCGACCAATAATCGAAATGGGCGACCCGGCGCAGGCTGGCCTCGATGCCGCCCAGCACGATCGGCACGTCGCCATACGCCTCGCGGCAGCGCTGGGCATAGACGATCGCCGCCCGGTCGGGCCGTTTGCCCGCCTCGGCGCCAGGTGAATAGGCGTCGTCGCGGCGGATGCGGCGGTCGGCGGTATAGCGGTTGACCATCGAATCCATGTTGCCCGCGGTGACACCGAAAAACAGGTTGGGCCGCCCCAGAACGCGGAACGGGTCCGGCCCGCTCCAATCCGGTTGGGCGATCATGCCGACGCGGAATCCCTGCGCCTCCAGTACCCGGCCGATCAGGGCGGCGCCGAAACTGGGGTGATCGACATAGGCGTCGCCGTTGACCAAGATGATGTCGCACGAATCCCAGCCCAGCGCGTCCATCTCGGCCGGGCTCATCGGCAGAAAGGGCGCCGGACCGAAGCGGTGCGCCCAGAATTTCCGGTGGGAGAAAAGCGGTTTGGGATTCATGACCCGATTATACCTGCGTATTGGTCGGCGGCGAAACCGCTTTCGCCCCTTGTTTTTGGCGGCTGGTTTTGAATTAATGGCTGCGTACAACGAAACACGACGCCAATGGGTGGTTTTGTTGGCGTCTAAAAAGACAAAAACGGGAGGATGCTTTCATGAAAATCATGAGACGCGCGCTTTTGGGCGCCTTCATCGTCACCGCCGGGCTGGGATCGGTCGCCATCGGGTCGGCACGTGCGGCCGATACCCCCACTTCCGCAGCCGGGACCAAGCTGGTCACCGCGGCTGATGTGCAAAAGGCACAGGCCGCTGGCGCCGTGGTCATCGACACCCGCATCGCCTCGGAATACGCCGAGGAACATATCGCCGGTGCTCTGAACGTGCCGTATCACGAAAAAAGCGCCAAGGCGCCCGATTTCGACGCGTCGCAGGATGAATTCAACTTGGCCAAACTTCCGGCCAACAAGGCGGCGCCGGTCGTCTTGTACTGTAACGGGCCGAGCTGCTGGAAAAGTTATAAGGCCAGCGTTACTGCGGTTAAAGGCGGCTACACCGGTGTCCTGTGGTATCGCGACGGCTTTCCCGATTGGAAGGCCAAGGGACTTCCCAGCGAATAGTTCTCGGAGTCCGGAGCGATGTTCAAGCGGGTCCTCGACATGACGATCCGGGCGCGGTTGTTTGCCGTGTTCGGACTGATGGCGGCCATTTTGGTGGCGCTGACGGCGGGTGGTATCTGGGGATTGTCGGCGGCCAACGCCGACATGGAGGGTCTTTACCGTGACCGGCTGGTGCCGGTCACACAGTTGGCCCGCATCAACGACCTCAGCCGCCAAACCTTGCAGCAGATGGTGATCGCCACCATCATGCACGGCGGAACCGAGGCGACCCGCAAATACCTGGACCGGGTCGCCGCCAACGACAAGGAGGTCGAGACCCTTCTCGATACCTACCTTCAAAGCAACATGACCGACGAGGAACGCAATCTTGTTGGGCAATGGCGCGAAAAACGGCGGATATTCGTCACCAAGGGGATGAAGCCATCGATCGCGGCGCTGGCCGACGGGTCGTTCACGGACGCCGAGGACACAATCCTAGGCGTCGCGATGCCGAACTACGAACGGGCACAAAAGGTCTTCGACGCCCTGATCGCCAAACAGGTCGAAACGGCCGAGGCTACCTATGGCCACTCCCACCGCCGGGGCCAAGTGGCGGCGGCGGTGGGGGTGACGGGGGCCATCGTGTCTCTGCTCCTGGCGATCGGCATGGCCGCATTCACCTCCCGGTCGGTCAGCCATCCGATCCAGCACCTAACCACGGCGATGGGGGCGATCGCCGATGGGGCCTTGGACCATCCGGTCGATGGGCGCGAGCGCGGCGACGAGGTGGGGAAAATGGCCGCCGCCCTCGAGGTTTTCCGCCAGCATGCGCTGGAACGCCAGCGTTTGGCCGAAAAAGACCACGCCAACACCCTCCGTCGTGAACGCCGCGCCGAGAAGATCGAGGAGATGACCCGGCGGTTCGAAAGCGAAATCACCGGCGCGCTCGCCCATATCCGCACCGAGGTGGGGCATCTGCACGGTTTGGCGGAAACCCTGTCGGCCACCGCCGAACAGACGCGGCAACGCAGTGCCGCCGTCGCGGTGGCGACAGAGCAGGCCACCGCCTCGGTCGAAAGCGTATCGGCGGCGGGGGTGGAACTGATGTCCTCGATTCATGAAATCTCGCGCCATGTGTTGCGGTCGGCGGCGGTGACCGGGGGGGCGGCGACCGAGGCGGCCGATACCAACGCGAAAATCGGCGGGTTGACCGCGGCGGCCAAGAAAATCGGCGAGATCGTCAATCTGATCAACATGATCGCCAGCCAAACCAACCTGCTGGCGCTCAACGCCACGATCGAAAGTGCCCGGGCGGGCGAGGCGGGCAAGGGATTCGCCGTCGTCGCGCACGAGGTCAAGGGCTTGGCCGGTCAGACCGCGCGAGCGACCGAGGATATCGCCGCCCAGGTGGCCGCCGTTCAGGCCGAAACCAGCGGGGCCGTGCTCGCCATCGAAGGGATTGCGCGAACCATCGCACAAATCAACGACATGGCGACCGTCATTTCCAGCGCGGTCGAGGAACAAGGGGCCGCGACGGCCGAGATCGCGCGGACCGCCGATCAAACCTCGACGGCGACCCGCCAAGTGGCGACGAATATCGCCGATGTCGCCGCCGCCGCCGCCGAAACCGGGCGGATGGCGCGAATGGTCTTTCAGGCGGCCGAGGGATTGCAGGCCGATGGCGGACATCTGGAGGCGGAAGTCGCGCGCTTTCTGGAAGAAGTGCGGGCCGCCTGATAGACTGGTACCCGCACCAACCGGAAAGCGGGAATCATGATCGAGGGCGGATCGGTTTTCTTGACCACGCTGTTGCCGGGCGACGCCCGGGTTTTGTTCGAATGGGCGAACGATCCGGTTCTGGCCCGCTCGCACGGCCCCTTTCGGCCGGTCGATGAAACCGCGCATCAGGCGTGGTTCGAGGTGGTCGGCCAGGATCAAGGCAAGGTGGTGTTCGCCATCCGCGACAAGGAGGACGGGCGTCCGGTCGGCTGGCTTCAGATCGCCAACATCCAGCCGGTGTTCCGCTCGGCCGAAATGTCGCTGCTGATCGCCGATTTGGCCGAGCGCCAAAAAGGCAAGGGCGGCGACGCGTTGGAGCAGGGCCTGCGCTTTTGCTGGCGCGAGCTGAATCTGGAGCGTGTCACCTCGTTCATCTTCGGCGATAATCCGGCGGCGCGCGCCTTGCTGACCAAGTTCGGCTTTCAAGACGAGGCCTGTTTGCGCCGCGCCGCCTTCATCGGCGGGCGGTGGCACGACATCACCATCCTCGCCGCCTTTCACGAATAAGGACAACCGACATGGACCTTCGCATCGAACACGATTTCGCCGGGAAGGAATGGATGGTCCCCAACGGCTTGGGCGGCTACGCCTCGGGCATGATCGATGGCGAGGCGCATCGGCGGCACGACGGTTTGCTGGTTGCCGCCCTCGGCTCGCCCTTCGGCCGCACGGTGATGCTGGACAAGGTGGTTGAAACGCTGGGCGACGGAGCGCCGATTTTTAGCGGCCTGACCCTGTTCGCCTTGGACAACGGCCTGCCGGTCTGGCGCTTCGAGGTACAAGGCCGGGTGATCGAGCGGCGTTTGGTGATGCCGTACCGCCAGAACACCACGATGATCCGCTATCGGTTGCTGTCGGGCGCGCCGCTGTCCCTGACCATCCGCCCCTGGATACATGTGCGCGGCAATGACGGCCCGCTGGATCAACCGCTGCTGGAACCGATGGTGGTGCACGATCTGGGCAATGGGCGGGCCGAGGTGACGATGGGCCACCCGGCGGCGGGTGGGCGCGTTCCGATGACCGCCCATATCGACGGTCCCGGCGCGCGCTTGGTTCTGGACGGCGGACAACGGACCGAGGCCTTTTACCCGATCGAGGCCGATCGCGATTACGGCGCCAAGGGACCGCTGTGGAGCCCGGGTTTCTGGTCGGCCGAGTTGGGGGATACCGATGTCGTTCTGACCGTCACCACCGAGGAGTGGGCGGCGGCCGGGGCGATGACCGCCGAACAAGCCTTCGCGGCCGAGAACGAGCGCCGCGACCGGTTGGTCGCGCGGGCCGATCCCTTGTTGCGAAACGACTGGGCGCGCCAACTGGTGCTGGCCGCCGACGCCTTTTTATTCATCCCGCAGGGGCGCCCCGGTTTGGCGGCCCGCGCCCACGCCTTGGGCGACGAGACCTGTAGCGTGATCGCCGGTTATCCCTGGTTCAACGATTGGGGCCGCGACACCATGATT
>CAIULK010000196.1 GCA_903899885.1 uncultured Rhodospirillaceae bacterium | reverse complement strand
GGCAGTAGCAGAACAGACAGTTGAACTCCCTATCCACGCCCGGGTGGCAAGGCAGGAATTCGCACTGGCCGTTGGTGAGGCCCCGGTAAAATCCCGTGGCGACCTTTTCGCTGGGTCGAACCATACCTTCAGTCTCCTTTGTCCGAGACGCCGTCATGACGTCCTCCGCATCCGCAGCACCTGCCACAGGAAGAACGGCGCTCCGACCAAAGCGGTGGCGACGCCGAGCTTCAGTTCCTGGCCGACCGCGACAAGGCGGACGGCGATGTCGGCGGCCAACAGCAACAACGCCCCGCCGAGCGCGCTGGCCCACAGCAGGCGGCGCGCATCGTGTCCGATGACGGGCCGCAGCAGATGCGGCACCACCAGGCCGACGAATCCGATGCTTCCCGTGACCGCCACCGATCCGCCGACGCACAGCGCCGTCCCGGCGATCGCGGCCAGCCGCAGCCGGCCGAGGTCGATGCCCAACGTGTGGGCGACATCCTCGCCGAGCGTCAAAGCCGCCAGCCCCCGGCCGGTGGTCAGCAGAAGCGCCCATCCGACCAAGACGAAGGGCAGCGCGGTGCGCACATGCTCCCAGGAACGGTCGGCGACCGAACCGAGCAGCCAGAACAGGATCTCGAAGGCGGCCAAGGGGCTGGGGGCCAGGTTCAGGGCCAAAGAGGTGAGCGCCACGGCGAAGCTCGACAGCGCCACGCCGGCCAACAGCAAGGTCAGCGTCCCGGTGTTCCGTCCGGCGAGGGCGACAAGCAGCAGAGCGGCGGCCAGTCCCCCGGCGATGCCGCCCGCCGCCACCGACCACAGGCCGAAGTAGAAAGCCAGCACCGCCCCCAACGAGGCCACCGCCGACACCCCGACCACGCCGGGATCGGCCAGGGGATTGCGCAGCAGCCCTTGCAAGGCGGCGCCGGACAGGCCCAGCGACGCCCCCGCGAGCACGGCCAGAACCGTGCGCGGCAGGCGGATATCTAAGACCACCGTGCCGGCCAGGGTGCGGATGGCCGGATCGGCCGCCAGCATGTCCCAGGCGGTCAGACGGGTCGTGCCGATCGAGGCGGAGGCCACGAACAATCCAAGCAACAGCAAAGCCATGAGGAGTTCGGGAAGCCATCTCTTCATGGGGCCGCTCCGGCAATGAGGGCGGCGGCGTCCACCAAGGCGGGGTCGGGGCAAGCCCACAGCCGCATGGGGACGGACACCCTGGCGATGTTCCGCGACAGCACGGGATGGCGCAGCAGTTCTCCGGCGACGGACGGCGGACCGTCGCCCATGGACTCGAAGACGATCAGATCGGGCGAGGATGCAACCAGGGTCTCCAAGGGCAGGGCTCCGAAGCCGACGATTCCGGCTTCGGCGGTGAGGTTGGTGAAGCCGATCCGGCCGAACAGATCGTCGGCCATGGTCCCGCGCCCGGCGCTCCACCCGCCCGCCTGATAGACGGCGGCCCGGACCGGACGGGCCCGCACCGGCAGGGCGGCGAGGTGCGCATCCATGTCGGCGACCATGCGTTCGCCCCGCTCCGGCACGCCGAGTTCCGCCGCCACGCCGCGAATCGCCGCCCGCGCCTCCTCGATGCTTTCCGCGAGGGGAAGGACATGGACCTTGACGCCGAGGGACCGGAGCATCGCCGCCGCCAAGTGGGAGTTGAAAGCTCCCATGACCACGACGTCCGGGTGCAGGGCCACGATGTCCTCGGCGTTTCCCTGATTGACCGGGATGCCGGCCGCCGCCTCCGCCACTATCGATACGGCGGGGTCAGCGGCGAAGCGGCTGACGGAGATCACGTTCTCCCTGTCGGCCAGATGCAGAGCCAACCGGTCGGCGCAGAGGTTCGTCGTGACGATCCGGCGAGCGGGCGCGTCCTCGGCGCGGACGCCCTGAGCGGCGACTAACACGGCCGCCGCCAGGAGCGCCCATCCCCGCGCCGCCCGCCGGAGCGCCATCAGAAGTTCACCCCGAACCGCCCCATCACCGTTCGTCCCGGCATGGGGTAGGCGTTGTAGGAGTTGTAGGTGGAGGTGCTGGCGATGCCGTAATCGAAGTAGTGCTGATCGAACAGGTTCTGGACGGCCAGCGAGTAGCGCGCCCCCCGGCCTCGCCGCCGATCCGCAGATCGACCAGCGTGCGCGAGGGAATCAGGGGTTGGAAGTTGGCTTGGTCGTTGTCGAAACGGCGTTTGCCCACATAGCGCACGTCGGCGTCGAACACCGCCAGCCTTTTCCAGATGTCCCAAGACACCCCGCCGCCGCCCGTCCACCGCGAGACCAGCGGCACGTCGTTGCCTTTCCACTTGCCCTCGGTGAACTCGGCCCGCGTGTAGGCGAGTTGCGCCTTGAGGCGCACGGCGTCGGTCACCTGCCACGTCCCGGTGTTCTCGACGCCGGTGCGTTGGGTGGGGGAAAGGTTGATGTTGGTGTAGGACACCGGGTTGTAGTGCAGTTCGTCCCGAAGCTGCATGATGTAGGCTGACGACTGCAGGCTGAACGCACCCCATTTGCCCCGGACGCCCATCTCGGCGTCGCGCGAGGTCTGCGCTTTCAGATCGAAGCTGGTGGGGGTTCCCCAAGGCGACTGCCCGACCCGCTCATCCACCGTCGGCAGGCGGTAGCTGCGGCCGACCCGTCCGAACAGGGTGGTGCCCGTGTCGAGGCGGTGCTCGACGCCGAGGTGGAAGGCGTATTGCGTGTCCGTCTTGTCGAGCGGTGTGCCGGCCACGGTGGCGAAATTGCCGTCGGTGTTGGGAGCGTTGGGATCGTAGCGGTCGCGAGCCGACACCCGGTCGCCTTGCAGTCGGCCCCCGAAGGACAGATCGGTGTCCTGACGGAGGGTCACGGTGTCTTGAAGATAGCCGGCCACCGTCCGTTGCTGCACGCCGAAACGATGCACCGGCGTGTCGCCAGAATGCATCTTCTGATTGGACGTGTAGTAGGACTGGGTGAGGTCGATGCCGGTGATGGCCTTGCCCGGTGCCCCGAACAGGCGGTGTTCGGCGGTGAGGCGCGGCGTCAGCGATAGGGTGTTGAGCTCCGTGCCGTAGTAGGTGTCGCCATAGGCGAAGAAGACCGATTGTTGCTCCTTGTGCCGAATCCCTGCGTCCATCACCAGTTCGACGCAGTCGCCCAGGGAGTGGGTGCCGCCGAAGGCGGCGTTCAGCCCCTGCTTGTCGGCATAGTCGCGCGGATTGTCCGTCCCCTTCGGATTGGCGGCGATCTCGCTGCGCGACAAGGCGCCGGGCAGTCCGAGATGCTGCGCGTCGGCGCTCAGGTTGAGGTAAAGCTCGCCGTTGTCCAACGCTTGGCGCGCCTCGCCGACGACGCTGCTTTGGCGCAGCTTGTTGTTGTCACGGTAGCCGCTCGACGTGATGGTGTTGCCGAAAACCGACAACGCCGTGTTTCCGACGGCGCGGTTGGCGGAGACGTTGGTTTCCTTGTAGGCGAACGAGCCGATCGCTTCCTCGGCGCGGAACGACGGCGGCTGGTTGAAGCCGTTCTTGGTGACGATGTTGATGGCCCCCGCCCACCGCGCCGTCGCCGTAGAGAACGGCCCCGCTGTTGCCGCGAGTAATCTCGATGCGCTCGATGCCCTCCCTCGGGATCGAGCCGAAGTCGATCCCCGACAGGTCGATGTCGTTGAGGCGGCGGCCGTTGATGAGCACCAGGGTGTTGGGCGTTGCGGCGGCGCCGAAGCCCCGCAGATCCACCGTCGTGCTGGTGCCGTTGACTCCGCCGAACAGGCTCTGCACCTGGATGCCGGGCACGCGGGCCAAGACGTCCTGCAGGGTCTGGCCGGGGGAGCGCTCAATCTCGGCGGCGGTGATGACGGTGGTCGAGGCTCCGGTCACGCCTTCGCCCAGACGGCTGGCCGTCACCAGGGTGTCGGGCACGGTCAGGCCGGTTTCGTCGGCTCGGGCGGATTGGATAGCGAGGATCGGCGCCAGCGCACCCAACAGCATCAGACCGTCGCGTATCCTGTGTTTCTGGGTTCCCATCGGGCAAGCTCCTTCGTTCGCACCCGCCGGTGTTCCCAGGCGGCGCGCAGTGGCATTGACCGATACGAAGGACGAAGGGACGGCGCGCCCTCGAAGGAACGCCACCAGCCGCACATGCGGACGCCAAGGCCATTGAGCCTTGGCAACCATCGTCTCGAAGATCGTGGGAGGCTTGCCCTCACGGCCTTCGCATCGGTTATGAAGTCACCGCTGCGAAAGACCGCTCCGTGTGGTACGCCCCGCCCACCGGTTGGGTGACTGCGCCGGCAGGTTTCCTGGCTCACGGGTCATAGTCCTTGAGCGTCCGGCCTTCCCAGTTTCCCAGTGGCCATGATGGACGCGGACTCGCCGCTTACAGTTACGGGGGTAGCCAAGGCATCGGCTCCGGATGGAGCCTCACCGTGTTCCCTCTTGCCTCCTCGGTGCGACCCGAGGAACCAGCGCACGCTCCGAAACTCCATCAAACAGACCCGGCAGGTCAAGATGGATTTTCAGACTCCATGTCGATCCATACTTTTGTCGAGACGGGAAGAAGCTTGACCTGCCCTCTTGAAATTACCAGTATGCGGCCCGATGGTTCCTCGCGCCGCCTTGGCGGACGAGGTGAAAAGGGAATGCGGTGCGGCGTTCGAAAAGAACCCAAATCCGCGGCTGCCCCCGCAACTGTAAGCGGTTAGGTTCCGGCACCCAGACGCCACTGGCCACAGCTCAAACGTCCACCGACGAGCTGACTCGAGGCTGGGAAGGCTAAGCCGGAACGCGAATGACCCGCGAGCCAGGAGACCTGCCATCGCCGTCGCGTGCGCGACGCCTTCCCTGACGGGGTGTCTTGGGGTGGAGAGGTTGCGCCGCAGTCAGAGTTCGAGGTGGGCCTATGCATATCATGGAAGGTTACCTGCCGGCGGAGCACGCCGCAGGGTGGTTCGCGCTATCCGCGCCGTTCGTCGTGGCCGGCGTCATCCGGTTGAAGCGCATCGTCGCGGAACGGCCGCACGCCAAGATGACGCTGGCCGCCGCCGGTGCCTTCACCATGGTGCTTTCGGCCTTGAAGATGCCCAGCGTCACCGGCTCCTGCTCCCATCCCACCGGCACCGGGTTGGGGGCGGTGGTCTTCGGTCCCTCCGTGATGGCGGTGCTGGGCACCATCGTCTTGCTGTTCCAGGCCCTGCTGCTCGCCCATGGCGGTTTGACCACTTTGGGGGCCAACGTGTTCTCCATGGCCATCGTCGGACCTTGGGTGAGTTGGTGCATATGGCGCGTGGCCGGAAAGCTGGGAGCGTCCATCGCGGTTTCGGTGTTCCTTGCCGCTGCTTTGGGGGACGTCGCGACCTACGTCACCACCTCGGTCCAACTGGCCTTGGCCTATCCCGATCCCGCTTCCGGTTTCATTGGCGCCGTATTGAAGTTCGGCGGCATCTTCGCCATCACCCAGATTCCTCTGGCCATCGCCGAGGGGCTGCTGACCGTGGTGGCGATGAACGCGCTGTCCGGGCGCGCCGGCAAGGCCGATGAAGTCGGCATCCTCTCCGGGGAGGTGAAGTGATGATCGCCCATCGCTCCGGCTGGCTCGTCGCCGCCGCCGTCGCCATCATCGCCGCCCCCTTGGTGCTGCCGGGCATGGGCGGCAAGTTCAAAGGGACCGACGATCAGGCCACCGAGGCCATCGCCGAGTCCCGCCCCGGCTACGAACCTTGGTTCCAGCCCCTGTGGAAGCCGCCCAGCGACGAGGTGGAGAGCCTGCTGTTCGCCTTGCAGGCAGCGTTGGGCGCCGGATTCCTCGGCTACGCGATCGGTCGTCGCAGCTCGACATCGGATCGTGATGGCGCTGACCGATAGGGCCGCCCATCTCAACCGATGGCGCCGTAAATCCCTGTGCGAGAAGGTCCTCTTGGCCTTCGGCATGCTGCTGCTCGCCATCTTGCTGCCTCCTTTCCCGGCGGCGCCGGTGGTGGCGGCGGTGATGGCCGGGGCGGCTCTGATCGGGGCGCGGGTCCCGGTGAAGATCTGGCTGGCGTGCGCGGTCGGCCCCATGGGCTTCCTCCTGGCGGGTGCCGTGTCGCTGATCGTCCAAGTCGACGCCAACGGCTTTGGCCTCGCGCCCAGCGGTTTCATGGCCGCCACCGGGCTGGTGGCACGGTCGGTGGCCGGC
>CAIULK010000195.1 GCA_903899885.1 uncultured Rhodospirillaceae bacterium | reverse complement strand
GGGCAAGACCACCTTGCTCATGGACATGATCGCCGCCGTTATCGTGGACCGCGCCGAAATCCTTGCCGGTATCGCCCAGCCGGAAACCGCGTTCGAAAAGAAATGGGAGGTGCGATTCCCGAACAACTCGGTTGCCCCGGTGTTCGCGATTGATGAGCGGCTGCACGACTTCGTGATGGTCGTTGCCAGCAGCAACAACGGCGCCGTGGAGAACATCACCAAGGAACTCCCGGACGAGGAGAAGATCGGCCAATCCTACCGTCAGGGCGTGCGTTACCTGGAGGCCTGCGCCACGGCCCTTCTGAACGGTGTCGAGGCGGACGAGGATTCCGAGGACGAACCCGGTTCGGACGCCGCGCCGGATAAGACGCTTCGGGCATGGGGCTTGGTGTCCGCCGTTCTCGGCAACAAGAAGAACCGGAAACGTGTCGCCGACACGCTGGAGGCCAAGGAATGGGTGAAAAATCCCGAAGACTCCAAAAAATCATCCTCCGTTGATGCGCCCCATAACATCTTTTTTCAGATAAAGGAGACCGGCGCCGATCTTCACTGGCCCGATGTGTGCCGGGCATTTCTGGTGAAACTGGCGGCGGTGCGGGCAATCCAAAGGGATATCGCCGCCCTCGGAAATCTGCACAAAACCGTGGCGAGCCAGGAACGGCAATGGGATCAACGGAAAATGGCCTTCGATACGGCCGCCGCCGCCGTCGATCGGGCCGCCGCCGCTGTTCTTTCCACGCAGACGGAACTGCACCGGTCGCAAGAGGAGTTCGATCGTGCCGACAGAAGCGCTACCCTCCTCCTTGGGGCGAAGCCTGGGGCTCTGGCATGGATCTGGGCCCTTCTGGTATCCAAGAACCTATCCGTCCTGAACTGGCGCGCCGACTATATGACGGCGTTGGCGCGGCGTCAGTCGGCGGAAAGCAATGTATCGCGCGTGAGGGAAGCCCTCCAATCCGCCCTGGCGGCCCATCGAAACGCCGAGGCGGAAAGCACCAAAGCCACGGCTGATCTGGAGATTGCGGCCACCCGCCTGGCGGACGCCCGGAAACGGCTGGCCGACGCCGTCGAACGGTTGCCGGGCCTCGTGACCTTCGACCAGGTTCGCGACGCCGCCGACGAGCGGACCCGCCAACAGATGCTTTCGGGCGTGACCCCTGCCCTGACCAAAATGCGGGCCGAGCTGTTCCAGGAAGCCATGCGGGTTCATCTGGCCTTCCTGTCCGTCGCGACCGCCAAGGGGCCGTTCAAGGCCAATCTCATGCGGGCCTTTCAAATGCTGCGGGGCGATCCGGGCCTTAGGGACGCCGTCAAGGGGGGCGCCGCGCCCCATCTGTGGGCGACCCTTTGCCTTGCCATTCCGGTGGTCTCGACGACGTTCGCCTCGTTTGCCCGGTGTTTCGCCGACCTTGGCGCCGGAGATATCGCGTGGCTCTTCATCGACGAGGCCGGGCAAGCGGTGTCGCAGCATGCGGCCGGCGCCCTTTGGCGTTCGAAGCGCGCGATGATCGTCGGAGATCCCTTTCAGGTCGAACCGGTGATAACCCTCGACCGCAACATCGATCGGAAACTGCTCGAACGCCACGGCGTATCGGAACGGTTTCGCTCCACGTCGAGTTCCGCCCAAACGCTCGCCGATGCATCCAATCCCTTCGGCACCCACATGACGACCTTTGGGGGCGGCGAGGCTTGGGTTGGCTGCCCGCTCAAGGTTCACCGCCGCTGCGTCGATCCGATGTTCGGCATTTCGAACGGCATTGCCTATGGCGGGTCGATGGTGTTGGGGAGCGGCAAGGAAAACGACGAAGGCGAGCTGACCCTCACCCGCCCGCTGCTGGGTGAAAGCCGGTGGTTCGATGTCCCCGGCACCGAGAGGAACGAAAAGCACTTCATTCCCGCCCAGGCCGCAGCCGCGTTCCGGATTATCCGCGCCTACGTTGAAAATGGGTGGGTCGATAGGATGGGCCTCCCGGCCCTTTTCGTTATTTCGCCGTTCAAGTCCGTTGCCGAGGGCATGGAAAAATTTCTCCACGATCACCGGAACGACTGGGCCGCCAATCTCTCGAAAAAGGACCTTGGGAAATGGCTGGATGCGTCGGTGGGAACGGTGCACACCTTCCAGGGCAGGGAGTCTGAAAGCGTCATCTTCCTGCTTGGCGGTGAATCCAGGGAGGCAATCGCCTGGGCCGCCCGGACTCCCAACATCATCAATGTCGCCGTGACCCGGGCGAAGAGACGTCTTTATGTCGTCGGTGACCGTCGCCGATGGATGGAATTCGAACTGACAAAATACATGGGAGGACTTCCGGTGGAGCCTTGCCGGTAACGCCGTTCTATCGCGGCTCCCCGTCCGGCCAAAAATCGGCATCCATGATCTGGTCGAATGTCCAAGGGCATTCCGTGGAAAACGTCGATTCGGGAAGATCGGTTTCGCCGATGGCCAATTGAGTTGCGTCGCCGTAGGCATCCGCCAGAGCCTCATCAAGGCCGGATTTGAGGCTTGGATTGTCCTTGAGGTGCCGTATCAGCCAGCGCATGACGCTGGACCGTGATCGTCGCTTTCCAGCTTCTACCGCGCCCCATGCTCTCGATCTCCTCGGCGATGTTCTCGATATCGGCGGCGGAAAGCTGCCCCGCCCGCAACAGGGCGGCCTGCTGGTTGGCCCAAGCGAAGAAATCGCTGTCGTAAAGCGAGGGGGTGGGCATGACGAAGCGTCCTTTTAAGAGGTTCCCTAGAATATCACGATTCCAGTGGCGTCTACACCCGCCGGAACACGCCGAATTGAAACCGTTGCACGCCGCCGCCGGGGGTGTGGTGATCCACGCTCCAATCGCCCACGGGAAAGAAATCCGGCGCGAATTCGGCGCCCAGGGTTTGGGAATCGTAGCGGCACACCGGCAAGCCGCTGCACTGCGCGGGGCCGTCCAGCGCGAAGGTGCCGATCACGGCATGTCCGCCCCGCCCCACCGCCGCCGCCATGGCGCGGCGATAGGACTGTCGGTCCTCGGGGGTGGTCAGGAAATGGAACACCGCGCGGTCGTGCCACAGATCGAAGGTTTCGCTGGGCTGCCAGCGGGTAATGTCGGCGGCGATCCAGGTGATTTTCGAGGCGCGTTCGCCCAGCCGGGCGCGCGCCTTGGCCAAGGCGGATTCGGCGATATCCAACACCGTCACCCGGAATCCCCGGTCGAGCAGATAGTCGGCCAGCCGCGAGGCGCCGCCGCCGATATCGGCGATGCGAGCCCCCGGCGGCGCGTGGGCCTCGATCAATTCCAGCGAGGGCGACGGCAATTCCTGAAACCACGAGACGGCGGTTTCGTCCTTGCGGGCATAGACCTCTTGCCAATGATTCTCGCTTACCGGCATGGCTGGATCTCGATGGTGATGTGGCTGAGTTCGTGAACCGGCGCCAGCAGCGCCTTGTAATAGGCCGGATCGCGCGGGGTGTGGGTGACCAGCGAAACGGCGGCGGCCCAATGGCCCGGCCCCACCCGCCACAGATGCAGATCGGCGATCCGGTCGCTGCCGTCAGCGATCAGGGCGGCGCGCACCTCGGCGTCCAGATCCGCGTCGTCGTTGATGTCCAGCAGAACCGCGCCGGATTGGCGCAACAGGCCCCACACCCAATTCAAGATGACCCCCGCCCCGGCCAATCCCATCACCGGGTCCATCCACCACCAGCCGAGATATTTGCCCAGCAGCAAGGCGGCGATGGCCAGCAGCGAGGTCACCGCGTCGGCCAGCACATGGACATAGGCGGCCCGGAAATTCTGGTCGTGGTGGTGATGCCCGTGCCCATGATCGTGGTGGTCATGCCCGCCGCCCAGGATCAAGGCCGATGCCACGTTGACCGCCAAGCCCACGGCGGCGACCAGCAGGGCCTGGTCGAAAAGGATGCTTTGCGGCGTCAGCAGCCGGGGACCCGATTCCCACACCATCAGCGCGGCCACGAGGCTGAGGATGATGGCGCTGGTAAAGGCCGCCAGCGCGCCGACCTTGCCGGTGCCGAAGGTATAGCGCCGGTCGTCGGCGTGAATCCGGGCGTGGTGATAGGCGAAGGCGGCGATGCCCAGTGCCGCGACATGGGTCGCCATGTGAAAACCATCGGCGAGCAGCGCCATGGAATTGCTGAGCGAGCCGACGGTGATCTCGGTCACCATCATCACGGCGGTCAGCGCCACCACCGCCTTGGTCCGGCGCTCGGCCGCCGCCTCGAAGCCGGTTCCGAAGCGGTGATCGTGGGTCCAGGCCGACAGGTTCTCGGTATGCATTTTTTGTCCCTCGCCGGGCGCGGCCGTCCGGCCGCTTGGCTGCGGCCCAATGGCCGCTCATTCGTCCGCATCAAGCCTCCGGCGGTATCTCGATCACCATGCCGTCATAGCCGGGCCGGATATAATCGGGCAGCCGCGCGCACAGGCTTTGATAGTCCAAGCGCGGCCCCATATGGGTCAGCACCGCTTGTTTTGGGGCAATGCGTTCGATCCAGCCGACCGCCTTGTCCAGATCCGCGTGGGTCGGATGCGGGTAATCGACCAGACAGCCGACCACCAGCAACTGAACCCCCTTCATCGCGGCAAAGGCCGCCTCGGGCAATTGCACGGCGTCGGTGCTGTAGGCGACGGGACCGAAACGAAAGCCCAGCGAGCGGCCATAGCCGTGGTCCTGATCGAACGGGATCACCGTGATCGGGCCGACCGCGAACGGCCCCTCGATGGCGTTGGGCAGCAGCAAGGGCTTGTAGATCGAGCTGGCGTCGGGCGACAGCGGTTCCAAGACATAGCCGAAACGTTCGCGGATCGTCGCCAGCACTCCTTCGCTGGCCCAAATCGGCAGCGCCGCCTTCATCGCGCGGTTGACCTCGCGCAGATCGTCGATGCCGTGCAGATGGTCGGCGTGTTCGTGGGTGTAAAGGACCGCGTCAACCTTGTTGACACCCGCGTCCAGCAGCTGGGCGCGCAGATCGGGCGAGGTATCGACCAGCAGGCGGGTATTGCCCTCCTCGACCAGAATCGACGGACGGCGGCGGTTGTTGCGGGGCTCCAATGGATCGCAAGCCCCCCAGCCCGAACCCACGGCGGGCACCCCGGCGGCACCGCCCGAGCCCAGGATGGTCACCCGCATCGCGGCACCGAGCGGAACAGGCGGTGGAAATTATCGGTGGTGATCCGGGCCAGTTCGTCCGCCGCGACCCCTTTGACCTCGGCCAAAACCCCGGCGGTGTGGGCGACGAAGGCCGGTTCGTTGCGTTTTCCCCGGTGCGGCATCGGCGCCAGATAGGGGCAATCGGTTTCGACCAGCAGATTTTCCAGCGGCACGGCGGCCAGGGTGGCGCGCAAAAGGTCGGACTTCTTGAAGGTCACGACCCCCGAGACCGACAGAAATAAACCAAACTCCACTGCGATTTCAGACAGTTGCGGCCCGCTGGTGAAGCAATGGATGACGCCCCGGAACGCCCCCTTCCCCATTTCGTCCCGCAAGATGGTGATCATATCCGCGTCGGCGTCGCGCGAATGAATGACAACCGGCAAATCGGCGCGGCGCGCCGCCTCGATATGATGGCGGAAGGAGACCCGTTGGCGGTCGCGCGGGCTTTTGTCGTAGAAATAGTCCAGCCCGGTTTCCCCGAACCCGGCCACCTTGGGGTGGCGCGCCAGTTCCAGCAAATGCTCGGCCGTCGGCATCGGTTCATGCCCGGCCTCGTGCGGGTGCAGGCCGACCGTGCACCACACCTGGGGGAAGCGTTCCGCCACGGCGGCCACCCGGCCGAACCGCTGCGGGTTCGTATTGATCGACAGCAGCGTGCCGACCCCCGCCGCTTGGGCGCGCGCCACCACCGCCTCGAGATCCAGGGCGAAATCGGGGAAATCCAGGTGACAGTGGCTGTCAACCAGCATTGACATCGGCCTCGACGAAACGTGGGAACACCCCGGAGGGAGCGGGAAGCGGCGTCCCCGCCTTCAAGGAATAATGCGAGCCGGTAAAGGCGAAGCTTCGTTGCTCATCCGGAACGGCCAGCAGATCGAGCAAGCGGGCCGAGGAATCCGGCATGAAGGGCTGGGTCATCAGCGCGATGCCGCGAATGCTTTCGGCCAGCACCCACAGAACCGTGCCCATCCGTTCGGGATCGGTTTTCTTCAGGCCCCACGGCGCTTGGCGGTCGATATAGATGTTGGCGGCCCGCACCTGCCCCCACAGGGCTTCCAGCACCTCGTGGAACAATTGGCGGTCGATCAGCGGGCGCAGCTTGGACACAAGCCCGTGGGCGCCGTCCAGCATCTCGCGGTCTTCCGCCGTCAATTCGCCAACCTTGGGCACCGCGCCGCCGCAATTCTTGGCGATCTGCGCCAGCACCCGTTGCGCCAGATTGCCGTATTCGTTGGCCAGATCGTTGTTGATGCGGTTGATCATCGAGCGGTGGGAAAAATCGCCGTCATTGCCGAACGGCACTTCGCGCAGCAGGAAATAGCGCACCGGGTCCAGGCCGTAGGTGTCGATCAACCCCAACGGGTCAATCACATTGCCGGTCGATTTCGAGATTTTCTGGCCCTCGTTGGTCCACCAGCCGTGGGCGAATACCCGTTTCGGCGGCTCCAGCCCGGCGGCCATCAGGAAGGCCGGCCAATAGACCGCGTGAAAGCGCACGATGTCCTTGCCCACCATGTGCAGATCGGCCGGCCAGCGGGCGGCGAACTCGCCCTCGGTGTCAGGGTAACCGGCGGCGGTGATATAGTTGGTCAGCGCGTCGAGCCAGACATACATGACGTGGGCTTCGTCGCCCGGCACCGGAATTCCCCACGAGAACGAGGTCCGCGACACCGACAGATCCTGCAAGCCGCCCTTGACGAAGGACATCACCTCGTTGCGGCGGCTGGCGGGGCCGACGCAATCGGGGTTGGCTTCGTACCAGGCCAACAAACGTTCGCCCCAGGCCGACAGGCGGAAGAAGTAGGACGGCTCCCTCACCCACTCGACCGGCGCGCCCGTGGGCGCGATCTTTGCGCCATCGGCGTTGGTGATCAGTTCGTCCTCGCCCCAAAAGGCCTCGTCGCGCACCGAGTACCAGCCCTCGTAATGCCCCAGGTAAATCGCCCCGGTCTCGACCAGCTTGTTCCACAAGGCGGTGCAGGAGGCGCGGTGGCGCGCCTCGGTGGTGCGGATGAAGTCGTCGTTGCTACAGTTCAGCCGCGCCGCCAGTTCGCGGAAATTGGCGGAATTGGCGTCGGCCAGCGCCTTGGGCGAAATCCCCGCCGCCTCGGCCGATTTCTCGACCTTTTGGCCGTGCTCGTCGGTGCCGGTCAGGAATTTGACGTCGAACCCGTCCAGCCGCTTGAAGCGCGCCAGCACGTCGCAGGCCAGCGTGGTATAGGCATGCCCGATATGCGGCTTGTCGTTGACGTAATAGATCGGGGTCGTCACGTAAAAGCTTTTGGGCGCGCTCACCGGGCGTTCTCCTTAAAGATCATTTCCCTTGAGCGAGCCGCTCGACCGTCAAAAAGGCCGTCAGCAAGGCTTGCTTGCGATCCAGATTGACCGCATCGACGCGTGCGAACAGGGTTCTGAGTTTTTTCCATACCTCCAGCCAGCGTTCAAGCCCGGCCGCAGCCAGCAGGCGAGTCATCAAGGCGGATTCACCGGCCACCACCTCGGACAGCCCCGCTCCGCCGGTTCCCCCGGCGCGGACCAGCCGGGCCAGCCACCAGCACAGCAATTCGGTCAAGGTGCGCCACGCGCCATCGGATTCGGGCCGCGCCATCTTGTCGGCAAAGGCGTGCAAGGCGGGAATGTCCAGACGGGGGGCGGCCGACAGCAGACCGATCATCTCGCGGTACAGATCCAGGCCGCCTTGTTCGGCCAAATCCAGGGCGCGGCCGATGCTGCCCTCGGCCAATCCGGTCAGCGCGGTCTTGTCGGCGGCGGGCAAACCCGGTTGTCCCTTGTCTAGAAGATCCTGCACGACGGCGTCGGACAAGGGTTTCAGGGCCAAGCGGCGGCAGCGCGAGCGAATGGTCGGCAGCAAACGCCCCGGGCTGTGCGAAACCATTAAAATCAATGCCCTGCTGGGTGGTTCTTCCAGTACTTTAAGAACGGCGTTGGCGGCGTTGCGGTTCATTTCGTCGGCGGCATCGACCACCACCACCCGCCATCCGCCCTCGGCCGAGGTCAGCGACAAGAAGCCGCCGATGCCGCGCACGTCGTCGATGACGATCTCGCCCCGGCGCTTGGTTTTTTTGTCGTCGCTCCAGCCGCGTTCGACGGTCAACAGATCGGCGTGCCCGCCCGAGGCGATGCGGCGGAACACCGGATGGGTGGGTTCCAATCCCAAGGTGGTGGGGGCGCCGAACAGCCCGCCCTCGCCGCCGCCGGCCAGCATGAAGCGGGCGATGCGAAAGGCGAAGGTCGCCTTGCCGATTCCCTTCGGCCCGGTCAGCAGCCACGCATGCGCCAAACGGCCGCTGTTGAAGGCATCCAGAAAAACCGCCTCGGCCTCGCCTTGCCCGGCCAGTTCGGGGTTGGCGCGGGGCTCCAAGGTCACGGCCAGCGGCTTTCGACGGCGGCGCGGATCGCCGCCTGAACCGAATCCAGCGGCTGAACGGCATCGATCACCACGCAGCGTCCCGGCTCGCTGGCCGCGATGGTCAGGAATCCGTGCCGCAGGCGTTCGTGAAAGGCGGTTCCCATCCGCTCGAAGCGGTCGTCGCCGCCGCGCCCGGCGGCGCGGGCCAGCCCAGCCTCGACCGGCAGATCCAGGATCAGCGTCAGATCGGGAACCAGGCCGCTGGTCGCCATCGCGGTCAGGGTGGCGATCATCGCCGGGTCGGCGCCATGCCCAAAACCCTGATAGGCCAAGGTGGAGTCGGAAAAGCGGTCACACAGAACCCAAGCCCCCCGCGCCAGCGCCGGTTCGATCAGACGGGTGACGTGATCGCGCCGGGCCGCCGAAAGCAGCAAGGCCTCGGTCACCTTGTCCCAACGGTCGGGCTCGCCGCTAACCAACAGTGCGCGGATTTGTTCGGCGCCCGGCGATCCCCCCGGCTCGCGGGTGGTCACCACGTCAAGGCCCCGGGCGCGCAGCCCCTCGGCCAACAGGCGGAGGTGGGTCGACTTCCCGGCCCCCTCGCCGCCTTCCAGCGTGATGAAAACACCCCGACTCATTTATGTGAGCCCCTCAATCGCCGGGCGCGTGCGTCCGCACGCTAGGCTCGCGCCGCACGAGCGGCGCCGCCGCGGTCGCGGCGGATTAACAAATCGGGTGTTCTTCGGAATCACCCCTTCGCCCCCCACAGCAGATAATGGAAGGCCGCCGTGATGCGTCCCACGAGGCCCAGCTTGCCGACCTCGGCGCCGGCCACCAGCGGGATTTCGATATCCGCCGTGCCGGGCGCGGTAACCAGCACCTTGCCGACCATTTGGCCCTTATGAACCGGGGCCGGAATCGGCCCGTTGAAAACGGCATGCACCTTCATCTCGTGGCGGGCGCGGCGGGGCAGTGTGATCTTCAGCGGATTTTCGACGATCAGCGGCACGGTGGCGGCATCGCCCAGCCAAACATCGCCCTCGGTGACGATCTCGCCCGCCTTGAACAGGGTGTAGGTGTCGAATTCGCGGAACGCCCATTCGATCAGGCGGCCGGTTTCCTCCCACCGCTCCTTCATCTTGTCCATGCCGTTGACGACCATGATCAAGCGGCGGTCGCCCCGCTTGACCGACGCGGTCAGGCCGAAGCCGCCGTCCTCGGTGTGGCCGGTCTTCAAGCCGTCGGCGCCTTGGGTGGTCCACAGCAAGGGGTTGCGGTTGTCCTGCTTGATGTTGTTGTAGGTGAAGGTCTTCTCGGAAAAAATCGGATAGAACCGCGGGAAATCGCTGATGATATGGCGGGCCAGGGTCGCCAGATCGCGCGCCGTGGTCAGATGTTCGGGGTCGGGCCAGCCCGAGGCGTTGCGGAAGGTCGAGTTGGTCATGCCCAGCTTTCCGCGGGCGACGCGGGTTTCCTCCTCGGCGAAGGCCTCCTCGCTGCCGGCATAGGCCTCGGCCAGCACGCTGCACGCGTCGTTGCCCGAATCAATGATCACGCCGCGCACCAAATCCTCGACCCTGGCCTTCGAGCCCAGTGGCAAGAACATCAAGGAACCACCGGATTTATAATGCTTTTTCCAAGCGGTTTCGGTGACCGGCAGTTCGTCGTCGAGCTGCCAGCTACCTTCGGCCAGCTTTTGGAAGACCATATAGATGGTCATCAGCTTGCTCATCGAGGATGGGGTCATCAGCTCGTCGGCGTTCTTCTCCATCAACACCGTTCCGGTGTCGTAATCAAGAATCAGCGCCTGGCGGGCCGAGGTTTCCAGCGCCTCGGCCGAAACCGGCGCGGTGCGCAGCAGCAGCCCGAACGCGAACAGACAACACAACAGCGACTTCTTCATGACGGTCCCTCGGTTAATCGACCACGACCCGCGCGTCTTGCTGGCCGGTGGCGTTCACGCGGTCCAGCAGACGATCGGCTTCCTCGACACTCGCGGCCGGGCCGATGCGGACGCGGTAGATGGTTTGACCCTTGACATGGGCCTGTTGAATTTCCGGCGTGCCGATTCCGGCCAGCTTCGCCGACAGCCTTTGCGCATTGTCGTAGCGCGAGAAGGCGCCGACCTGCACGAACAGGCTGGTGTTGCGCACCGGTTCTTGCTCCACCCGCCCCACGGACGAGGCGGCTTGCGGCCGGGCCTCGGGGGCCGCCGCTTGGGTTGATGCGCCGGATTTGCCACCGCCCGATTTCGATCCCGGCAGCGGCTCGGCGCTTACCCCGGTGCGCGGGGCGGCGGCAATCTTGGGTTCGGCGGCGCTGCTGTCGTGCCGCAAACTCGACGCCAAGGCGTGGCTTTCATCGGCCAGAATTTGCACCCGCACCCGCGCCGTGCCCTGGCGCTCCATCCCCAGCAATTGCGCCGAGCGGCGCGACAGGTCGATGATGCGGCCGTTGACGAAGGGCCCCCGGTCGTTGATCCGCACCACCAGCGAGCGGCCGTTTTCCAGATTGGTGACCCGGACGACCGACGGCAAGGGCAAGGTCTTGTGCGCGGCGGTGACGGCGTTCATGTCGAACTGCTCGCCATCGGCGGTCAGCTTGCCGTGGAATTGTTCGGCGTAATAGGACGCGATGCCGGTTTCGTCGTACTCGAAATCCTCGTGCGGGTAGTACCAGATCCCCGCCACCTGATAGGGCTTGCCGACCTTATAGACCGTGGCGCCGGTCGAATCGGCGGACGGCGACTGGTCGCCCACCGCTTTCTTGGCGTAAAAGCTGAACAATTCGGTTTCGGCGCAGCCGGAGACCATCGCCACCGACGTCGCGAGCAGAGCGATCCGCATCACTTGGTTGGGTCGCATCATATGGTAGGGCCTATCGTCTGTTCACCAAAGATTTTGTAGATTAGCGGCGAGACAGCGCGTCCGCAAGATGGCCGGCGGACAGTGCGAACAAAGTTGACCGATTCCAGGTCATCAACGCCCGGAAATTGTCATAAACCGCGAAGGCCCGGCCGTTGACCAGGATCACCGAGGCTTCGAGCCCGGCTTTTTTCGGCAAGGTTTTGCCATCGGCCGCCGTTACCCCCAGGTGCGCCCACTCGGCCAGCGGCTTTTTGGTCTCCACCCCGATCAAACCGGTATCGAAACGAGGCGGCAGCCGGACCGCCCGTCCCCAGGTCTGATCGTCCCGCCAGCCCAGATCGGCCAGATAATGCGCGATCGAGGCCAGCGAATCGGCGCGGTTGCGCCAGATGTCGGCGGCGCCGTCCCCCTCCCAATGCACCGCATGCGCCAAATAGGTCGATGGCATGAATTGGCACTGCCCCATCGCCCCGGCCCACGAGCCCACCAGGGCATCGGCGTGTAAACCGCCATGATCCAGCATGGTCAGCGCGTTGAGCAACTCGCCCCGGAAAAAGGCCGGGCGCCGCCCGTCCCACGCCAAGGTGGCCAGCGAGGCCAGCACCGGAAAACCGCCCTGCGCCGTTCCGAACCCGCTTTCGATCCCCCACAAGGCGACGACGAAGCGCCCCGGCACGCCGTAACGATGCTCGATCGCGGCGAGCAGGGCGCGGTTGGCCTCCAAGGCCTTGCGGCCGGCCTTCACCTTGCGCGGGGTTACCACCGCCTTCAGATATTGGTCCAGGGTCATGGTGAATTCGGCTTGCCGCCGATCCAGCTCGATGACATGGGGGATCGGTTGCAGCCCGTCCAGCGCGGTCAGGGTTTGGGGCGACAGCCCCTTGCCCGCCGCCTCGGCCCGCACCCCGGACAGGAAGATCCCAAAGTCCTCGCCTTGGGCACAAGCTTGATGCGAAAACAGAAGAACAGCCAGGAACGCAATGATTCTATTCACTTACAACCCCTCATCCGGGCCAGGAAAAAAGGCCGGTGTCCACCCCTGGAGGCGATACCAAGCCAATCCCAAATATTCATGCAAGATGGAGGACAGGCCGTTCAGCCCGCCGCCCAAATCCAAGGTCGGCCGGAACCCGGCGAACGGTTCCCCCGTCGTGCCGTAATTGACCGGAAAGGGCAGCACCGGCCAGCCGACCGCCCGGAACGAGCCGACGGCGCGCGGCATATGCACCGCCGAGGTCACCAGCAGCCAGGTTTCGCCCGGCCGCGGCGCCATCACTTGGCGCGAGAATACGGCGTTTTCATGGGTATTGCGCGAGCGGTCCTCGAACACCACGGCACGTGTATCGACGCCGATCGACTCTAGCAATTGCCGCGCGATCGGGGCCTCGGTCTCGTCGGGATACAGGGGATCGCCCGATCCGCCGGAATAGACCACCCGCGCCTCGGGATGGCGATGGATCAGGGCGGCCATCGCGGTCACCCGGTCGGCCGCGCCGTTCAGCGAGGGATACCCCCTGGCCCGCGATATCCTGGGATCGACGGCGCCGCCCAGCACGATCACGCCATCGACATGGGCGGGTTCATGGGAGGAAAAGCGGTCTTCCAGAAAACCGGCCAAATCCGGCGACAGCGGCGTTTCGGCCACAACCAGCACCAGCAGCGACGCCGCCAGCAAGATCCGCCGGGCCAAGGGGGCGAACCGGGTGAAGGACAACCCGGTTCCGGCCAGCAACAGGACCATCACCAGATTGGAGGGCAGCGACAGCGTGCCCAGGATCTTCGAGACAAGGAACATGCGGGCATAGATGCCACGACGGCAAAATCGCCACAAGCCGATTGATACCCCCCGGCCGAGGCTGTACAAACGGCGGTCACGGAACGGATGGGTGGCCGAGCGGTTGATGGCACCGGTCTTGAAAACCGGCGTAGGGTTAAACCTACCGTGGGTTCGAATCCCACCCCATCCGCCATGATTTCAATGAGTTACATTGCATCTGATTGACAGGCTGTAATCATTCGATTACGGTTGGTTCATGGCCTACATAGTGAAACTGCTCGACGAATTCTCCGACTGGCTCAAAGGCCTGAAGGATGGACTGACGCGGCAGCACCTCATCAAGCGGCTGCGCAAAGTCCAGCTTGGTAATCTGGGCGGCGGCGACAAATCCACCCAGACGGCGGACATTCGGCGAGCCATTGCGCTGGCGAAATCCTTGGAGGATTGACGATGACCAAGAGGATTAAGCCCGGATTTCCCAGATGACCGAGCCATTTCGTGACGTCCATCGCTTATTATGCTATATAAATCAATGTGATGACGGTTGCTGGAGCGGGTCAAAATGGACATGGCAGCGGGTGAATCGGAATCGGCTGATCTTCGGGTCG
>CAIULK010000194.1 GCA_903899885.1 uncultured Rhodospirillaceae bacterium | reverse complement strand
TGCGGCGGCCCTTACTTTCCATATATGTATTACAATGGAATCGACTTCGGCACAGCTCTACGCCGGGACGATTTCGAGATCGTCTTCAGACAAATGTGCGAAAAAATCGGCCTCGACATCCCATCAAAATTTGGGCGGCAAACCAACATCAATGTTGCATATTGCAGTTTTTTTGTGGGGACTCAAAACTTTTGGGATGAATGGTCCAACGTCCTCACCACACTCCTCTCAAAAGACAAACTTGGTGATGATCTGTATAATTCAATGCATTCACCGGCTATATATTACGAAAGCGCGCCGACGATATATCTATCCGCATTCCTGTACGAACGCCTCATTCCCATATATCTTATGCAAAAGGGGATAAAAGTTAAATTTTACGAGTGGGACAGGAACAGCATCCTAGCGTTGCAGATTTCGGACATTTTGCGCCAACACCTAATCCGAATCATGCCTGTCATTGATGACATGGATAAAAACATGTTGTGGACGGATTCCAATCGCGATTTTCCATATCAGGAAACGCTTGCCCTGAGACAACGGGCAACTGGTGAACTTTTATTAAATTGGAACAGCACCGACTATAACATACCAAGCGTTGCATTTCCAAAATAGACCCCGCATCGGGGATCGCCAGAAAGGGATGGCCAACCAAGCCAACGTCCTTCGGCTCATCCACCAACTCGGTTGACACCCACCGCCGGTCGGGTACGGTTCGCCAAGACGCATGAACCAGGGGGGGCTTGGGCCGGATGGAGTATTTCCTCCAGCAGGTGATCAACGGGGTGACGCTGGGCGGCATCTATGGGCTGATCGCCATCGGCTACACGATGGTCTACGGCATCATCGGCATGATCAACTTCGCGCATGGCGAGGTGTATATGCTGGGCGCCTTTACCGCGCTGATCGCCTTTTTGGCGGCGACCCTGCTGGGCGGGGCGGATTCGGCGTTGGGTCTGGCCATCGCCTTGGTGGCGACCATGGGATTCACCGCGCTGTGGGGCTGGGCGATCGAGCGGGTGGCCTATCGCCGCCTGCGCAAGGCGCCGCGTTTGGCGCCGCTGATCTCGGCGATCGGCATGTCGGTGGTTTTGCAGAATTTCGTGCAGGTGACCCAAGGGGCGCGCGTCAAGCCTTTGCCGCCGGTGGTGCATGGCGGCTTCACGCTGATGCAGGCGGGCACCTTCAAGGTCGATCTGAGCTGGCTGCAAATCGGCATCCTGCTGTTGACCCTGGCCCTGATGGCGGGCTTTACCTGGGTCATCACAAAAACGCCGCTGGGCCGCGCCCAGCGGGCCACCCAGCAAGATGCCAAGATGGCGGCGCTGCTGGGCATCGATGTCGATCGGGTGATTTCCACGACCTTCGTGATCGGCGCCGCCCTGGCCGGGGTGGCCGGGCTGATGGTGACGCTGTATTACGGGGTGATCGATTTCTATATTGGCTTTCTGGCCGGGATCAAGGCCTTCACGGCCGCCGTTTTGGGCGGCATCGGCTCTCTGCCCGGCGCCATGCTGGGCGGGCTGTTGATCGGCTTGATCGAGGCCCTGTGGTCGGGCTATTTCTCGATCGAGTACAAGGACATCGCCGCCTTTTCGGTGTTGATCCTGGTGCTTTTGTTCCGTCCCAGCGGCCTGTTGGGCCGGCCGGACGTGGAGAAGGTGTAGGATGCTCGCCCGCTTGAAAAGCGCGCTTCTGGCCGGTTTGGCCGCCGCCCTGCTGGGGCTGCCGCTGCTGGGCTTCCGCCTGACCGATTCGGCGACCGGGCTGTCGCTGGCGCTTCGCCCTTGGTGGGTGGCGGCGGCGTTCGGCGTGGTGATGGCGGGCCGCTTCGTGATGGACGGGCTGCGCCTGCCCGATATCCAATTCCAAGCCCCGCACGACATCCGCCGCCAGGCCGGATTGGGGCTGACGCTGTTCGCGGCCTTGTTGCCGCTGCTGCCCTTTGCCGGGCGCAACGTCGTCGACATGGCGACCATGGTGCTGATTTATGTGATGCTGGGCTGGGGCCTGAATATCGTGGTCGGGCTGGCCGGGCTGCTGGATTTGGGCTTCGTCGCCTTTTACGCGGTCGGGGCCTATTCCTATGCCTTGTTCGCGCAGTATTTCCATCTGTCGTTCTGGATTTGCCTGCCGTTGGCGGGGATGTTGGCCGCGCTGTTCGGGCTGGTGCTGGGATTCCCGGTGCTGCGGCTGCGCGGCGATTATCTGGCGATCGTCACCTTGGGTTTCGGCGAGATGATCCGCCAAGTTCTGCTGAACTGGCAAAGCCTGACCGGCGGGCCGCGCGGTTTGTCGGGGATTCCCCGGCCCACCCTGTTCGGGGTGACCTTCACCCCCGAGGCGCGGGTGATCTTCCTGTATTACGTGATCCTGGGGCTGGCCTTGATGGTCAACCTTTTGGCGCTGCGGCTGCGCCGCCTGCCGATCGGGCGCGCCTGGGAGGCGCTGCGCGAGGATGAAATCGCCTGCCGCTCGCTGGGGCTGAACCCCACCCTCTTGAAGCTGTCGGCCTTTGCGACGGGGGCGATGTGCGCCGGGCTGGCCGGATCGTTCTTCGCCACCCGCCAGGGCTTCATCAGCCCGGAAAGCTTCACCTTCATGGAATCGGCGGTGATCTTGGCGATCGTCGTGCTGGGCGGCATGGGCAGCCAGATCGGCATCGTGCTGGCCGCCGTGCTGCTGGTCGGCCTGCCCGAATGGTTCCGCGAGTTTCAGCAATACCGCATGCTGGCCTTTGGCATTGTCATGGTGCTGATCATGCTGTGGCGGCCGTCGGGGCTATTGTCGGCGCGCGCGCCCTCGATCCGGTTGGGACCCGCACCTTGACCGCGCTGCTGGAGGTCGAGGACCTCGCCATGCGCTTCGGCGGGCTGACCGCCATCGCCGGCGTGTCGTTCCAGGCCCACCCCAACCAAATCACCGCGATCATCGGCCCCAATGGCGCGGGCAAGACCACCTTGTTCAACTGCTTGACCGGGTTTTACCGGCCCAGCGCCGGGCGCATCACCTTGAACGGTTTGCCGCTGGAACGCTTGGCCGATCACCAGATCGCCCGCCAAGCGCGGATCGCCCGGACCTTTCAGAACATCCGGCTGTTTCCGATGATGACCGTGCTGGAAAACCTGATGGTCGCCCGCCACGCGCCCTTGATGAAGGCCAGCCTGTTCAGCGTCGCCGGGTTGCTGGGCTTGAAACGCTATCGCGACGCCGAGGCCGACGCGATCGAGGTGGCGCGCCGCTGGCTTGACCGTTTCGATCTGACCGCCTTCGCCGATACCGAGGCGGGCGCCCTGCCCCATGGCAAACAGCGCCATCTGGAAATCGCCCGGGCCTTGTGCACGGACCCGGTGCTGCTGTGCCTGGACGAACCCGCCGCCGGGTTGAACCCGCGCGAAACCGCCGAGCTGACCGAACGCTTGGCCGATCTGCGCCGCACCGACGACATCGCCATGCTGTTGATCGAACACGATATGAGCGTGGTGATGGGGGTGTCGGACCATATCGTCGTGCTGGATCACGGCCGCAAGATCGCCGAGGGCTCCCCATTCGAAATCAAACGCGACCCGGCGGTGATCCGCGCCTATCTGGGCGAAACCGACGACGAGGCGCTGCCCCCGGACGTGGCGGGAGATGTCGCATGCTGAGGCTGGAGGGCGTCGAATCGGGGTACGGGCGGACCACCGCCTTGTTCGGCATCGACCTGCATGTGGCGCCGGGCGAGATCGTCGCGTTGATCGGCGCCAATGGCGCGGGCAAAACCACCAGCTTGATGACCGTTTGCGGCAATCCGCGCGCCAAGGCCGGACGCATCCGCTTCGGCGGCGACGACATCACCAATCTACCCACCCACGCCATCGCCCGCCTGGGGCTGGCCCATTGCCCGGAGGGGCGGCACGTGTTCCCGCGCATGAGCGTGCTGGAAAACCTGCAAATGGGCGCCGCCTTCGCCGATCCGGCCCATTTCCACGGCGATCTGGAGCGCATGCTGGAACGATTCCCCCGCCTGAGGGAACGCCTGCACCAACGCGGCGGCACATTGTCGGGCGGCGAGCAACAAATGCTGGCGATCGCGCGCGCCCTGATGAGCCGTCCGCGCCTGCTGCTGCTGGACGAACCCTCGCTGGGGCTGGCGCCGATGATCGTGCGCGACATCTTCGCCCTGATCGAACGCGTGAGTGCGGAGGACAAGGTCAGCATCCTGCTGGTCGAACAAAACGCCTATCACGCGCTGAAACTGGCGCACCGCGCCCATGTCATGGTGCAGGGCCGCATTGTCGCCTCGGGCACCGGCGCCGAATTGTTGGCGGACCGTGACATCCGGGCCCATTACCTTGAGGGTGGGGCGGGAGTCTGATTTAATGCGCCCCAAATTGGATTGGGGAGTTTTCCGATGAACAACGTCAAGATCCTGGCGGTGGTGGCCGGTGCCACGCTGTTGGCGGCCGTGGCCTATAAGACCCTGGCCCCGGCCGATCATTCGGCCGACAACACGATCTTGATCGGCGTCGCCGGTCCCTTTTCCGGCCAGGAAGCCGGGTTCGGCGAGCAGTTCCGCCGGGGTGCGCTGAAAGCGGTCGATGACCTCAACGCCCAAGGCGGCGTTTTGGGCAAACCGCTGACCCTGGCGCTGGGCGACGATGCGTGCGATCCCAAACAGGCCCGCACGGTGGCCGAGGATCTGGCGTCGAAAAAGGTCGCCTTCGTCGCCGGGCATTTCTGCTCGGGCTCGTCGATCCCCGCCTCGGAAGTGTACGCCGAAAACAACATCCTTCAGATTTCCCCCGCCTCGACCAATCCGAAGCTGACCGAACGCGGTTTCGCCAACGTTTTCCGCACCTGCGGGCGCGACGACAGCCAAGGCAAGGTGGCCGCCCAGTATGTGATCGCCAAGCTGCCCGGCAAGAAGGTCGCGGTGCTGGACGACAAATCGGCCTATGGCCAAGGGCTGGCCGACGAATTCGCCGCCAATCTGACGGCGGCGGGCGTGGTGCCGGTGATGCGCGAATCGATCGCGGCGGGCGAGAAGGACTATTCCGCGCTGGTCTCGCGCTTGAAGGAAGCCCAGGCCGACATCGTCTATCTCGGCGGCTACAAGACCGAGGGCGGCTTGATCGTGCGCCAGATGCGCGACCAAGGCATGACCGCCACCCTGATGGGCGGCGACGGCTTGGTGACCGAGGAATTCTGGGCGATCACCGGCCCGGCCGGCCAGGGAACCTTGATGACCTTCAGCCCCGACCCCCGTTTGCTGCCGCGAAACGCCGATCTGGTGGCGTTCTTCCGCGCCCGCAATTACGAGCCCGAGGCCTATACCCTGTACACCTACGCCACCATCCAGGCCTGGGCGCAAGCGGTCGCCAAGGCGGGCACGCTGGATTCGAAAGCCGTGGCCGACACGCTGCGCGCCAGCCAGTTCGATACCGCCATCGGTACCATCGGTTTCGACTCGAAAGGCGACGTCGCCGGTCCCACCTATGTGATGTACGTTTGGAAAGACGGCAAATACACCTATGCGGAGTAAGCCTTGATGACCGACGCCCCCGATTACAACGCGACGCTGATCGAACGCACCACCATCACGCCGCGCCTGGCGATCCTGCGGGTCCGGCCGGACGACGAATCCTTCGCCTTCACCCCCGGCCAATACGCCACCTTGGCCTTGATGCGCAGCGCGCCGCGCCAAGCCGATTGCGAACCGGAAGAGGTTCCGGCCGACGCGCCGGACAAATTGGTCAAGCGCGCCTATTCGATTTCATCGGGCAGCCACACCCGCGAATTCGTCGAATTCTATGTCGCCCTGGTCGGCAGCGGCGAGCTGACCCCCCGGCTGTTCGCGTTGAATGTCGGCGACCGGCTGTATATGGGGCCCAAGGCCAAGGGCTTCTTCACCCTGGAAAAGGCGCCGGTCGACAAGAACCTGTTGATGATCGCCACCGGCACCGGGTTGGCCCCCTATGTCAGCATGCTGCGCACGCATTTGAAGGAACGCCCAAACCAGCGCATCGCGGTGCTGCATGGCGCCAGCTATTCCTGGGATCTGGGCTATCGCTCGGAGTTGGAGGAGATGGCGGCCCAGTTCGGCAATCTGGCCTATCTTCCCGTGGTGTCGCGGCCGCAAGATTGCGCCGGATGGAACGGCTGGGACGGCCGCATCCCCGCGTGGTTGAACAAAACCGGGGAACTGACCGCCGCATGCGGTTTCGCGGTTACCCCCGACGCCACCCATGTCTTGCTGTGCGGCAATCCCGGCATGATCGAGGAAGCCCGCGCGATTCTGGAAACCCGCGGCTACGACACCGGCACCCCGAAGCAGCCGGGTTCGCTGCATGTCGAGAAATATTGGTAACATCGTTCCGGACATGAGCAACAAGGACAACGACGACCTAGCCCTTCCGATGATCGGGCTGTACGAAATCAGCAAGGTCTTGGGGGCGACGCTCGATCTTGAGCAGGCCTTGCACGATGTGCTGAACATCTTGTCGTCCTATCTGGGAATGCGGCACGGGGCGATCGTGCTGGAACGCGGCGACGCGCTGGAAATCGTCGCGGTCGCCGGGATGTCGCTGAAACTGGTGCGTTCCAAGACCATCCCCTATCCGTTGGAAGCGGTGGCGCGCGTCATCGCCACCGCGATCCCGATGGTGGTGCCCGATATCGGCGACGAGCCGATGCTGAGCGATTACGCCGAACAAACCCTGGATTTCGACGGCGATTCGGTATCGTTCTTCTGCGTGCCGATCCGCACCAGCGCCAAGCCGTTCGGCGCCTTGTCGGTCGAGCGGACCTGGAACCCGTCCAGCCGCTATATCTTCGAGCACGACCTGAAGTTCCTCAGCATGGTCGCCACGCTGATCGCGCAAAGCGTCAGCCTGCACAACAAGCTGACCGCCGACCGCGAGCGTTTGCTGGAACAGAACGCCCGGCTGCAAAAGCGGATGGAGGACACCGGCAAGCCGGTCTCGGTGCAAGGGTTGAACGACGTGATCGGCACCTCGCCCGCGATGGCGCAGGTCGCGGCCCAGGTCCGCCAAGCGGCCCCGACCAAGGCCACCATCTTGCTGCGCGGTGAAAGCGGCACCGGCAAGGAACGCATCGCGCACGCCATCCACACCCTGTCGCCGCGCGCGGCCAAGCCGTTCGTCAAGGTCAACTGCGCCGCGCTTTCGGAAACCTTGCTGGAATCGGAACTGTTCGGGCACGAACGCGGCGCCTTCACCGGGGCGACCACCGAGCGCAAGGGCCGCTTCGAGATGGCCAGCGGCGGCACCTTGTTCCTGGATGAAATCGGCGAAATCTCGCCCGGCTTCCAGGCCAAGTTGCTGCGCGTGCTGCAAGAGGGCGAGTTTGAACGGGTCGGCGGCAACCGCACGCTGAAGGTCGATGTCCGCATCGTCGCCGCCACCAACCGCGACCTGGAAACCGCCGTGCAGCAAGGCGCGTTCCGCGCCGACCTGTATTACCGCCTGAACGTGGTGCCGATCTTCCTGCCCCCCTTGCGCGACCGCGGCGGCGACATCTCGATGCTGGCCAAGCACTTCCTGGAGGCCTTCAACAAGGAAAACGGCCGCCATTTGAGCTTTTCCGACAAGGCGTTGAAGGTTCTGGAAACTTGCGCCTTCCCCGGCAATGTCCGCGAGCTGGAAAATTGCGTCACCCGCGCCGCCACCATGGCCAAGGCCGAAACCATCGTCGAGATCGATCTGGCCTGCCGCCGCGACACCTGTCTGTCCTCGGTTCTGTGGAACAAACGCCCGCCACCGCCGGTAAAAGCGCAACCAGCGCCGGACCCCGAGCCCGAACCCGTGGCACCGCCCGCGCCCGAAGCCGCCGATCCCGACACCGACCCATCCGGCCGCCTGATCGACCGCGAGATGCTGCTGCAAACCATGGAACGCTGCGCGGGCGTGCAAGCCAAGGCCGCCCGGCTGCTGGGCCTAACCCCGCGCCAGATCGGGTACGCGTTGAAGAAGCACGGGATCGAGGTGGAGAAGCTGTAAGCGTGCTTTTCCGGGTGTTTTTCAATTTCATGAAACCGCGCGCCCCACCCCAATCAGTCATTGCACTTTTTGCGCCTCATCCCATACGATTGCGCAACATGAGGTTCAACTGGAGCGATGGCGAGGCATTATGGCGCTTACACCAGAACAACAGGCCTACAACCAATCGCCTCACAAGCAAGTCGCGGACGCCGCCGCGAAGACACTCTCGGATCGCATCGCCACGCATCAAAACAACGTCGCGGCGCTGAAGGCCGCGGACGTCGAACCGTCCACAGGCCCCCTCGTTCTGCTCGCGCATGGCGATTCGTGGTTCGATTACCCGCTCGGCGGCACCGTCCCGTTTCTCGACTGCACGGATGTCATCGCCCAGTTGCCGAATAAGGGCGCTCCCAAACCCGTCATCATCAATCTTTCCCACTACGGCGACGCCACGACCGACGAGTTGTCGCTGCCCAAGCAGCAGCGGATGATCGATGCCCTGCATGACACGGATAATTGGCCCCGGATTTCCCAGATGACCGAGCCATTTCGTGACGTCCATCGCTTATTATGCTATATAAATCAATGTGATGACGGTTGCTGGAGCGGGTCAAAATGGACATGGCAGCGGGTGAATCGGAATCGGCTGATCTTCGGGTCG
>CAIULK010000193.1 GCA_903899885.1 uncultured Rhodospirillaceae bacterium | reverse complement strand
GCGCCGGCAATATAGAGATCGCGGGTCAGGGCCAGAGCTTCGGCGGCCCGCGCGTTGCGGCCGTCGGCGGCATAGCAGGAGATCCGGACGAACTTGCCGGGGTAATTCTTGAGATCGACGCCGAGGGTCGCGCCGGTATGCCGCACGGAAACGGGCTGGCGGACGGTGCGCACGGTCAGTAGAACCGAGGGCTCCTCCACGATCACGAGAGAGGTGGAGTCGATGGCGTAGGTCCAGGCGGTGCCTACGGTGATGGAGGAAGTGCCCAGACCACCCCCATTTGCGGTAATTGATTGCGTCTGCGGTGTGCCGTTGCCTGCGATGGTGCGCAGCGTCTTGCCGACCAGAGCGCCAGAGGTGAAGTTCCAGAGCGGATCGGAGACCACCAGACCGGCGACCGTAAGCAACGAGCGCACGCACACCCAGTCGTTGATTTGGATATCTGGCGTTGTGGCAAACGTGAGGCTCGAAGACGTGTTGCTCGAAATCAGGAAGTTCCTGACTCGGGTGTCTGCATCGGAGGCCACCACGGATGCGATGCGTCCGGTGAGCGCCAGCCCCGTGAACGGCGTGCCCGTAAAAGTCACGGTGGCCGTCGTGGCGGTCGCGCTGGCCTGGCCCACCGCCACCCCATTGTGGAAACACAAGGCAACATCGGCTTCGAGGTGATCGAAACCCGGATCCGGCGCACTCTCGCCGTAGGGCGTGAACGCGGACAGTACGACCGTTCCGGGAGTGCCGGAGGCCTCCGATTGGAGGGTCAGCCGCTGGGCCGTTTGCCCGGCGAAGAGGCAGTATCCACTCACGGTGCCAGGCCAGGACGTGACGCTGAGCGTGGCGGTGTTGGTGGAAGTCCCGGCGGGAATATCGACCCGCACCACATTCGACAGCGGCGACAACAGGCCCGCGGCATCCTTGGCCGCCAGCGCCAGGTAATAGGACTGGCCGCCGGGAACCGACCCGCCTGTGGCGGAGGTAGCGGCCGGAGAAACTACCAGCGGGGCCTGGGCCAGCGCCGAGAACTGGTTGACGATCAGCTCGCCGGTGGCACTGATGCGCACCGACTTCGAGCCGTCGGCATTCGACGTGTAAGCCGTGCCCAGACCAAAGGTCTTATACCCGCTGGGCAACACCGCGTCCGAGGCGGCTGCGTCCTGGTTCGCGGTCCACTGCAGCGGCGTGCGCGACGATTGCGCGATGCGGCGGTTGGTCGAATCCTGCGATACCGCGCGACCATAGCCCAGGCCATACCATTTGTCCTCGTGCCAGGAGACCGTGATCTTCGCGTCTTCCCAATTCGTGGTCGGCTGAATCGCGGTGACACGGCACACTCGATTGTTGAGGCCCAGGCGCGCGGAATTGAGCAGAACGAGATGCCCGACCCGCAGGTGCACCCCCTTGAACGTCGTTTGGAACGAGAAAGCCCGCGTGCCCCGGCCGTCGCCCGCTTCGTTGCCGAGCAGCGATTTGGCGAGCAGCAGCCGCAGCTGGCACAGCGCCTGGTCGTACGTCGTCATGCCCTCCGGCATGTTGGTGGGAGAGCCGGGAATCTCCTGCCCCAGCCGGTAGACGTCGTCCATGGCGTCGACCGAAATCGAGGAGCGGGCATAGGTGAAGGCCGCGTCGGCGAAGGTGACCTGCAGTTTGTTCGGAAAGTCGTTGATGCCGCGCTGCAATTCCTCGAGGGTCGAGCCGCCATTGGGCCCGGCCAGAATGTCGGTCAGTTCGTCAAAGCGGTAAGCCGCGTAGCCCGAGGCGATATTCCCGTTCTTGTCGAGGCCGCTGACCGGGGTGCTGTAGTTCGAGCCCACCACCAGCGTGCTCTGCGAGTCGGGCAGCGTGTCTTCGATATAGGTTTCGTACTGCCCCGTCGAGGTATTGCGGTTGACGATCAGGTTGGAGGCCGCTTGGATTCCACGCAGAATATCGGCCACCGAGCGCGCCGCATCGACCACCAGGTTCGTGCTGTAACGGGCGCGGCTGACCGTTCCCGTCAGGCCGGTGATGGGCGCGCCAATGGCGTGCGTCGCGGCGACGGTCGAGTTGAAGCCGCGGCCTCCGGAGGCCACAACGAACTGCGGGATGTAGCGGATCCCGTCGTAGTAAACCCGCGTCCCGGTGTAGGAGATTTGCTCTGCGTCGATCTGGAGGATGCCGGGCGAGGGGCACCCGTCCGTCGTGAGGGCGTCGATGAAAAGGTCCGTGGGATTCACGGCGAGGTAGGCGACGCTGGTCATGCCCCGCACATTCAATTGCTGGTCGCAGATCGCCGCCGCCGCGCAAGCGGTCGCGAGATTGTATTGCGCATAGGAGTCGCCGGTCCGCACCCGGATGTCGATATAGATCCAGACTGGGTTCTCGGTGTAGGCCGCATAGCGGATGTAGCCGCCGGTTCCCGAGCCATCGGCCACACCCGGGCAGGCGAAAGTGATCGTTCCGGGAGGGCCGTTGGTGCGGCCCGTAATCGCGCCATAGGTGCCGTTGATGGGGGCGT
>CAIULK010000192.1 GCA_903899885.1 uncultured Rhodospirillaceae bacterium | reverse complement strand
TGGCCACGTTCCTGATCACGGCGCTCAGTCTGGCCAATACGCTGTTCGTCATGCTGGTGTTCAACCGGTTTATTCCCTATGGCGTTGATGCCACGCTGGTCACGCTGACGGCGGGGGTTTTGGTCGCGACCGCGCTGGATTCGGGTTTGAAACTGGCGCGGCGCGCGATCGGAACGGCCATCGTCCAACCGCCCAGCCTTCGCGAGGGCGAGGCGGCCTTCACCGCGCTAGTGCGGGCGCGCATGGATCAGCTCGATCGCTTGGCGCCCGCCCGCCGGATGGAGGTGGTGCGCGGTCTGTCGGTCGTCGAGCGGACCCTGTCGTCCGACACGCTGACGGCGCTGATGGACATTCCCTTCTCGCTGTTGGTCGTGCTTGTCATCGCCATCATCCAGCCGATCCTGGCCGGGGTGGTGCTGGCGTTCGCGGCGGCGGCGTTCGTGATCGCCCATGTCGGCCGGCGCGCCCTGGCCGAACCGACCCGCGAGGCCAACGATATCGAGCCCCGGGTGCAATCGCTGCTGACCTCGGCCGCGCGTGAGGCGGACGTGGTGCGCGCATTCAACGCGGGGGCCTTTCTGCACCGCGCGTGGAAAGATGCTCGGGACCGGCTGACGGCCGTGCGCCGCGTGATCTCCGACCGGCAGGGGCGTACCGGCAATCTCTTGGCGTTGCTGACCTCGCTGTTGTCGGTGGCGGTGGTGACGATTGGCGCCGTTCTCGTCGTCAAGGGCGTGATCACCATGGGGGCGTTGGTTGGGGCGAACATGCTGGCCAGCCGCGCGCTCGGCCCCATCGTCCGGCTGGCCCAAATCAGCGAATCCCTGACCCAGGCGGATGACGCGCTTCGGCGGCTCCGCGATCTGGCCGGAATGGGGCAAGAGCCGCGAAAGGGCACGGCCTTCAACTTTTATCGCGGCGGCGTCGAGTTGGCCGATATCGCCTATGCTTATCCCAGATCACCCGCCCCGCTGTTCGAGCATCTGTCCTTGCGCCTGGAACCCGGGCGGGTTCTGGTCGTGACGGGACCAAACGGGTCGGGCAAGACCACGCTGGCCCGGTTGCTGGCCGGTCTCGTCGCGCCCACTCGCGGCCAAGTGTTCGCCGACGGCACCGAACTGCGCCAAATTCTGCCGGAATGGTGGCGGCGCCAATTGGTCTATTTGCCGCAAGAGCCGGTGCTGTTCGATGGCACCGTCGCCGACAATATCCGCATGAACGCGCCCGCGATGGAGGATTCCGAACTCGCCCGGTTCTCCGCCCTGGCCGGTCTTGATCAATGGCTGGAATCGACGTTGGACGGTACCTCGACCATGATCCGCGAGGGGGGGCGAACGCTGGCTCTTGGGGTGCGCAAACGCATCGCCTTGGCCCGCGCGCTGGCGACCGAGGGAAATCTCGCCATTTTGGACGAACCCGGCGAGGGCATGGACCGCGATGGCCGCGCCGCCGTCGGCCGCGCGCTCGACAGCCTGATTAGCCGGGGGGCCAGCATCGTCATCCTGACCCACGAGGCGGAAAAGGTGAAGGGCGGCCACTTCCTGCTCGATCTGGGCAGCAAGCCGGTGCCGTCGGTGACGGCGTTGACGGCGCCGCGTCCGAGCGAGGTCGCCAATGCTGGCTAAACTCCGCCCGTCCCTTCGTCCGTTTGTCCGGCTGGGCTTGAACGCCATCGTCGTTGTCGTGGCCGTCGTGGGCGGCATGGTCCTTGTTCTCCGGCGGGCTTGGCGAAATGCCAAGTGGTTCCTCTTGGCGGAAGACATGGTGCCCGGCACGCCCGAGCGGGCAAGTCGCCTGTTCGTCAATATCTGCGCGGTCGGCATGGTGGCGTTCTTCGTCTGGGCGGCGATCGGCGCGCTGGAGGTGGTCAGCGTCGCGACGGGCGAGGTGATCCCGTCCACTCAGATCAAGTCGGTCCAGCATCTGGAAGGCGGCATCGTTTCGGAAATCCTGGTCCGGGACGGGGACACGGTCAAGCTCGACCAGCCGCTGGTGGTGCTCGAAGCGGTGTCATCGGGCGCCGATGTTGGCGAATTGACCTTACATATCGCCGGGATTCAGGCCGATATCGCCCGGTTGGAGGCGGAACAGACGGGGGCCGCGGAACCGGTTTATCCGCCCGCGCTGAAAGCCAGTCATCCCGATCTGGTCGCGCAGTCCGCCACGATGTTTCATTCGCGCCGCGAGCGGTTTCATACCGATCTGCGCGCCCAGCAAGAACAGATCACGCAGCGGGTCCAGGCGGTCAAGGAAATCATGGCGCGGATCCGTAATTCGAAATCCTCTCTCGTCCTCGTGGACGAGCAGGTCCATATCAGCGAGGAGATGCTCAAGGAGCAGTTGTCCAATCGGCTCACCCATTTGTCGTTGCTGAAGCAGAAAAGCGATTTGCAAAGCCGCATCGACGAGGACAACGCCGGTCTTCTTCGCCTCCAATCCGCCGAGAAAGAGGCTCAAAGCCAATTGGAGAGCATCACCCAGGGCTATATGGGGGAAGTCCACGACCAACTAGACAAGGCCCGGCGCGACTGGGACGAATTGACGGCCCGCATGGGCAAATACTCGGACAATCTGGCGCGCACGGTTTTGCGCTCGCCGGTCGATGGGGTGGTCAAGACGGTTTACGTCACCACCCGGGGTGGCGTTGTCCAGGCTGGCAAGACGGTGGTCGATATCGTGCCGGCCGACGACCGGTTGGTCATCGAGGCCAAACTGCCGATCTACGACGTCGGCTATATCCGGCCCGGGCAAAAGGCTTGGGTGCGGTTGGCCTCGAGTGACGGTGCCCGTTTCGGCAACCTCGCGGGCGCGGTGGTCAATGTCAGCCCCGACAGCATCGTGACCGAGGAGGGGGCCTTCTACCGCGTTCGCATCGAAACCGACAGCGACCGTTTTCGCCACGAAGCGACGGAATACCGCCTCGTACCGGGAATCCAGGTTCAAATCAGTATCATCACCGGCCAGCGCACGGTTCTCGATTATCTGATCGACCCCTTGCGTGGCTACAGCTCGCAGGCCCTCCGTGAACGCTGACACTCCCCCTTCCACCGACACCTCGGCCGCCCCAGAGGCCCCGGACGTGGCGCCCTTGCGCGCGTTGTTGCAGGCTGTTCGCCGCACCTTCCGCGCCGGTGATTACGACCGGGCCGAGGTCTTCGCGCGGCGCATTCTAGAGATGCGCCCGAACCACCCCTATCCGATCCAGATGCTGGGCATCATCGCCAACGAGCGCGACGATCTGGGTGCCGCGGTGAACCTGCTGCGCCGAGCCAGGGCCTTGCGTCCCGGAAATCCGTTGACGCGCCTGAATTTGGGACTGGTGGCGCTGAAAATGGGGCAGTTCCGTCAGGGCTGGCTGGATTACGAATTCCGTTTTTCTCTCGTGCGCGAACGTGACCGCCAACATGTTCAGCTTCCAGAGCTGCCGTTCCCCCGCTGGACGGGTGAGCCGCTGGACGGCAAGCGGCTGCTGCTGGTGCGCGAACAGGGGTTCGGCGATCAAATCCAGTTCATCCGCTACGCCACCCGGCTGCGGGACATGGGGGCCACGGTCGGCTTCCTCACACGGCCCCCATTGCTCCGGCTGATGCAAACGGCGGCGGGGGTCGGCGAGGTCTTCGTCGATCCCCTGCCGGAAGGCCAAGTTTGGGACTATTGGTGCCCGGTGATGAGCATCGCCGGCGTTCTTGGCACCGACCTTTCCAGCATTCCGGGCGGTATTCCGTATCTTTCCGCCGAACCGGACGAATCCGAACGGTGGGAGACTGTTCTCGCCGCGCACGCCCAGGGGCGGCCTCGGGTTGGACTGGCGTGGACGGGCAATGTCGGGCATGTGCGCAACACGGCCCGCTCGGTCACCTTCGCGGCGGTCGATGCGCTGGCGCGCGCGCATCCGGAGATCGCCTTCGTATCGCTTCAGATCGGCAAGCACGAAAAGGCGGCGGTCGAGGCGGCGGCGCCCGATTGCCCAATTCTGTTTCTGGGCCGCGAGGATGGGGCGGATTTCGCCGAGGCGGCGGCGGTGGTCAGCCGGCTGGATTTGGTGATCGGGATCGACACCTCCAGCCCGCACCTTGCCGGGGCCTTGGGGGTTCCGGCGTGGCTTTTACTGCATCGCGGCTGCGATTGGCGGTGGCTGCGCTTCCGCGCCGATAGCCCGTGGTATCCGTCGCACCGGCTGTTTCGGCAGGTTCGCCGCGACGACTGGGACACGGTGTTGACGGCGGTATCGCGCGAGCTGGGTGTCTGGGCCGCCAACCGCGATCGGGAATAGGGCGATGAAATCGGCGAATATCGTTCCCGTTCAGCATCTCGTGACCAGTGAACAACGGTGGCGGATCAACGGCCATCGCGGCGGGATCTTGTGGTTGACCGGCTTGTCGGCCTCGGGGAAATCCACGCTGGCCTTGGAATTGGAACGGCGGTTGGTTTTGGTGGAACGCCGGGCCTATGTGCTGGACGGCGACTCCATCCGGGGCGGGTTGTCGTCGGACCTGGGATTTTGCGCCGCCGACCGCAATGAAAACATTCGCCGCGTCGGCGAAGTGGCCGCGCTGTTCGCCCGAGCGGGCATAATTTGCATCACCGCCTTCATCTCGCCCTTCCACGCCGATCGCGACCGCGTCCGCGCCGCCGCCCCCGGCCTGTTTCACGAGATATGGGTCAAGGCCGATTTGGAGGTGTGCGAACGCCGTGACCCCAAGGGCCTGTACGTCAAGGCCCGCGACGGCGAAATTCCCGATTTCACCGGAATCTCATCCCCCTATGAAGAGCCAAAATCGCCAGAATTGATCATCGAGACCAATCGAATGTCGATTGAAGACTGCGTCGACCGGTTGGTGACCTATGCGGAAGAGACGTTTTCGCTGCGCGGCTAAGAGCCGGTCTGGGCAGATCGCGGCGAAGTCTTATTGCATAGGCACGGTTATGGTTACCACCGTGCCGTGTCCGACGTTCGAGCGAAGATCCAATCCGTGGCCCAGCAGGGCGGCGGTGCGGTGCACGATTTCAAGGCCAAAGCCGCCCTCGGTGGGGCGGCCGTTCAGCAGCGTGCGCAGCCGATCGGGGGAGATGCCGATACCGGTGTCAACCACTTGGATCGCCAGGGAACCGCCGCGCCGCCTTGCCCCCACCAGAATGCCGCCTTGTTCGGTATAGCGCAGGGCGTTCATCAGCAAGTTGCGCAGCATGCGTTCCAGCAAGGTCCGGTCGCTGACGATCCGGGCGGAGGGCGGCACCACGGTCAGCGTCAATCCCTTGGCCTCGGCCTGCGGGGCGAACTGGTCGGCCAAGGTCGATAGCAACGGGCCGGCCGCGAACGTTTCCAAATCCGGCCGCAATTTACCGGTGGCCAGGGTCGAGGCATCGACCAGCGTCGCCAGCAACGTGCCGGTGGCGTCGATGCTGTTTTGCAGGCGGGTGACGATCGGCACCAGCGCGGGATCCGTCACCCGGCCGGTCAAGGCGTGGGCGAACAGGCCGGCCGCCTGCAACGGCTGGCGTAGATCGTGACTGACGGCGGCGACGAAGCGGACCTTGTCATCGACTGCTTGCCGGGCTTCCTGGGCGCCGCGGTTAGCTTCGCGCGTCCGTTGCTCGACGGTCTCCTCCAAACCGGCCAGAACCGCTCGCTCGCGGTTCAGACTGCGGAAGGCGACCACCGCGATGGCCCCCAGGATCAGGGTCAGAAGCACACCCGCCAGCGCCAATCCCCAGGCGGTGCGCCGCCAGCCGGCCAAGGCGTCGCCGGTTCCGGTTCCGGCGGTGACGATGATTCCGATATCGGACAGCGTCCGCCAGGCGATCACCCGTTCGACCCCGTCGATCGGCGAAATCCCCTGAACCACGCCGTGGGGCGCGGCGCGGGCGGCCGGCAGCAAGGCGCCGCCGGTCAGATTGGCGTTGGCGATGTCGCCGGGCAGCGGCTGGCGCAGGATCAGCCGTCCGTGCAGATCGTAGACGCCGGTCGTGCCGTGTTCGCCCAGCGCCAGATGCGCGTGGAAATCGGTGAAGTAGGTGGCGTCGATTCCGGCGACCGCGACGCCCAGGAAATGCCCGTGATCATCGGTGATGCGGCGGCTGACGGTGAAAACCGGCGGGGCGTCCGGGGCCGGGCGGGTGACCGGGCCGATAATGCGCACCGCCCCATCGCGGTGGGCCGCGAACCAATAGGTGCTGCTGACGTTGCCGACAACTCCGTTGCCGTCGGCATCGATCAGCCAAACAGCGCCGTTTTCGGGCAAGGCGGCCGCCAGCCTGTCCAATCGCGCTTGCCTTGCGGCTTGGCCGGGTGGCGGATGGCGGACCAAATCGCCGGCTTCGTCCAAAATGAAGTCGGTGGCCCGCAGCACCCGGCGGACATGTTCTTCCATCAAACGGGCGGTATCGGCGGCGTGAAGACCGGCGCCGCGCTGTTTCACGTCGTATTGTTCGACCAGGAATAGGGTCGTCGCACAGAACGCCGAGGCCGCCACGGCGGCCAGCAAGACCTGAAGCAGCCGCCGAGGCGAGGAATCAATCATCTTGGGCCGCCGCGTCGTCATAGGCCTCGTGCGCGGCGAGCCAAGCCTCTTCCGCCAGGGCCAGGGATTTGGCCAAGGCGGTCTGGTCTTGGCGCAATTTGGTCACCGCCTCGGCCGGTCCCCGGTATAAGGCCGGGTCGGCCAACGCCGCTTCCAGCGCGGCTTGGTCGCGGTGCAGGCGTTCGAGCGTCTTTTCGGCGGTCTCGACCTGTTTTTTTAGGGGGGCGAGCCGGGCGCGGTTGGCGGCGGCGGCGCGGCGTTCATCCTTGCGGCTGGGCAGGGCGGCGCGATCGTCGCACCGGGGCGTTTGGCCGCGTTCGGTGAGGCGGCGGCGATAATCCGCCAGATCACCGTCGAAATCGGATAGCCGTCCGTCCTCGACCACCCACAGCCGGTCGGCGACCGCCTCGATCAAATGCGGATCGTGGCTGATCAGAATGACCGCGCCCTCATAGACGTTCAGCGCCGCGGTCAGCGCTTCGCGCGAATCGATATCCAGGTGGTTGGTCGGTTCGTCCAGGATCATCAGATGCGGGGCGTCGCGGGTCATCAGGGCCAAGACGAGGCGGGCCTTTTCCCCGCCCGACAAATTGGCGCTGACCACGTCGGCGCGGTCTTGCTCGAAGCCGAAACGCCCCAGATGGGCGCGAACCTTGGACTCGGCCGCTTGCGGCATCAGCTCGGCCATGTGGTGATAGGCGGTTTTCTGGGGCGACAGTTCCTCGGTCTGATGCTGGGCGAAATAGCCGATGCGCAGGCGGGGCGGTTTGCTCAGTTTTCCGGCCATCAGGCCCAAGCGCCCGGACAGTACCTTGGCCAGCGTCGATTTTCCGTTGCCGTTGGCCCCCAACAGCGCGATACGGTCGTCCATGTCGATGCGCAGGTTCACGCGGGTCAAGATCGCTTGATCGCCATAGCCGGCGGTGCCGTCCTCGATGGTCAGAACCGGCGGCGGCAACGGATCGGGATCGGGAAAATCGAAGACGATGGCGCGTTCCGAGACCACCGGAACCGCCGGTCCCATCTTTTCCAACATTTTCAGGCGCGATTGGGCTTGCGCCGCCTTGGTCGCCTTGGCGCGGAAGCGATCGACGAAGGACTGGATCTTGCGCCGTTGCTCCATCTGTTTGCCGTAAGCCTTGGCGGCGAGGTCCATTTTTTCGCGCCGGGTGCGCTCGAACGTATCGTAATTGCCGCCATAGGCGACCAGCCGTCCGCCGTCGATATGGGCGATCCGGTTGGTGACGTCGTTGAGCAGGTCGCGGTCGTGGCTGATCACCAGCAGCGTGCCCGCCCATCCGGCCAAGAACTCGGTCAGCCACAGGGTGGCTTCCAAATCCAAATGGTTGGTCGGCTCGTCCAGAAACAACAGATCGGGCCGCGCGAACAGGGTGGCGGCCAGGGCCACGCGCATCCGCCAGCCCCCGGAATAGCCGCGCAAGGGGCGGTTCTGGGCCGCTTCGTTAAATCCCAGTCCGGCCAGGATCGCCGCCGCGCGGGCCGGACCGGTATGGGCGTCGATGGTGTTCAGGCGGTCGTGAATGTCGGCGATCCGGTTGGGATCGGGCGCCGCGTCGGCCTCGGCCAGCAGGGCGACGCGTTCGGTGTCGGCGGCCAGCACATGTTCCAAGGGCGTGGTCTCGCCCCCCGGTGCTTCCTGGGCGACGCGGCCGATGCGGACACGGGGGCGCACGGTGATCTCGCCGTCGTCGGGGGCCATCTCGCCCAGGATCAGCTTGAACAGCGTCGATTTGCCCGAGCCGTTGCGCCCGACCAAGCCGACCTTCTGCCCCGCCGCGATATGCAGGGTGGCCCCTTCGAACAGAATCCGGCCGCCGAACCGGAAGACGACGTCGTTGATGTGCAGCATGACCCCCGGCTCTTAACACAAAGACGGTGTCACGCGACAGACGGTTGTCTGGATACGGGGAAGGATGTATAAGCCGCCATCTTTGGTTTCTGGGAAGGGTTCCCCTTATGGCTGTCGAGCGCACCTTGTCGATTATCAAGCCGGACGCCACCCGGCGTAACCTTACCGGCAAGATCAACGCCCGTTTCGAGGAAGCCGGTCTGCGGATCGTCGCCCAACGGCGCGTTCGTCTGACCCGCGAGCAGGCCGAGAAGTTCTATGGCGTGCATGCCGAACGCTCGTTCTTCTCGGATCTGGTGACTTTCATGACCTCGGGTCCGGTTGTCGTTCAGGCGCTGGAAGGCGACAACGCGGTTGCCCGCAACCGCGAGATCATGGGCGCCACCAATCCGGCCAACGCCGCTCCCGGCACCATCCGCGCTGACTTCGCCGAATCGGTCGAAGCCAATTCCGTGCATGGGTCGGACTCGGGGGAAAACGCCGCCAAGGAAATCGCCTTCTTCTTCGCCGAATGCGACATCGCCGGCTGAGGACCCCGTAATACTGGGTGATCGGGTGAAGACCGCTTATGCTTAAGCATAAGCGGTCTTGCCTTGTCCGGCGCGTGACAGTGGTGTTAATCTCTATGGGTGAACATCATTCGTCGTCCATAAACTCGGGTTAACTCCGTATGACACACGCTGGGACCAACGCCATTCCTTCTCCGTCCCGCCGGGCCAGCCGGGGGCGCACTCCCTCGGGCCGTCCCAATCCGATCGACGAGCATGTCGGCGGCCGCGTTCGCTTGCGCCGCACGCTGTTGGGGATGAGCCAGGAAAAACTGGGCGAGGCCTTGGGGCTGACCTTCCAGCAGGTTCAGAAATACGAACGCGGCGCCAACCGGATCGGCGCGTCGCGCCTGTATGATCTGGCCCGGGTTCTCGACGTGCCGGTGTCCTATTTCTTCGAGGAAATGGGCGACGCGGTGCAGGCCGCCAGTCCGCGCCACATGGTCCGCGCGACCGAGGATCCGCCGGAAACGGTGGATAACCTGCTGGCCCAGCGCGAAACGTTGGAATTGGTGCGCGCCTACTACCGTATCCCCGATGCCGGCGTGCGCCGCCACGTGCACGATCTGGCGGTGGCGCTGGGGCCAAACGGCGGGGCGGCGTAAGCCCCCCCCTGCGAAAGCCGTGTCAAGACTCCCAGCCGCCATTGAGGCGGCGGCCAAGGGCGCGGACGCGCCCGCCCGGCGAGGGCCAACGATCAAGGAAACAACGTTTCCCGCCGCCAGCCGCCCTGACCGTCGGGATGGCAGGCAAAGCGGTCATGCAGGCGGAATGGCCGGTCCTGCCAGAACTCGATCCGCTCGGGGGCGAGGCGGAAGCCCGACCAGAAGGGCGGGCGGGGGATCTCGCTGATTCCGAATTTCGCCGTGAACTCGGCCACCCGGCGTTCCAGTTCGAAGCGCCCTTCCAACGGGCGCGACTGGGTCGAGGCCCAGGCGCCGATCCGGCTGGTGCGGGCGCGCGACGCGAAATAGGCGTCGGCCTCGGCCGGATCAACTGGGCTGACCGGCCCCTCGGCGCGGATCTGGCGGCGCAGGCTTTTCCAATGCAGGCACAAGGCGGCGTGGGGGTTGGCGGCCAGCTCAAGGCCCTTGCGGCTTTCCAGGTTGGTGTAGAACACGAAGCCGTGTTCGTCCCAGCCCTTCAGCAAAACCATGCGGACCGAGGGCCGCCCGGCGGCGTCGGCGGTGGCCAACGCCATCGCGTTTGGGTCTTCGGCCTCGGATTTTTCGGCCTCGGCCATCCATTCGGAAAACAAGCGGAACGGGTTCATGGGCGGGCTCTGGGCAAGGGCGGGCGGGGGCGTTACAATAAGGCGGGCGCGACGCTTGTGTCCATCGTTGGAAGGATGTGCCGGTGAAGGACCCGTATCAGGTTTTAGGCGTGCCCAAGGGGGCTCCGGCCGACGAGATCAAGCAAGCCTATCGCGCGCTGGCCCGCGAACTGCACCCCGATCTTAATCCTGGCAACGCGCGGGCCGAGGAGCGGTTCAAGGAAATTTCCGCCGCCTATGATTTTCTGTCCGATTCGGAGCGGCGGGGGCAATACGACCGGGGCGAGATCGACGCCACGGGGGCTCCCCGGCGGCGCACCCGCACGGCCGGGGCGGGTGCCCGGTCGGGGGCGGGGCGGGGCGGTTTCGGGTTCGGCGACAGTGCCGACGATATCTTGTCCGAACTGCTGCGCCGCAAGGAGCGCGGGCGGACGGCGGGCGGAATGCCGCCCCGGCGCGGCGAGGATGCGCGCCACGATCTGTCGGTCAGCTTCGTCGAGGCGGCGATGGGGGCGACCAAGCGGGTAACCCTGGTTACCGGAAAACATCTGGACATCAAGGTTCCCGCCGGGTCGGTTGATGGGCAAACCTTGCGTTTGAAGGGGCAAGGCCATCCCGGCCAAGGCGGCGGCGAGGCGGGCGACGCCTTTATCGACATCCTTGTGCAGCCCCATCCATTTTTCACGCGCCGCGATCTCGACATCTTGATCACCGTGCCGGTGACCCTGTTCGAGGCGGTGATCGGCGGCAAGGTCACCGTGCCGACCATCGACGGGCGTGTCGCGCTGACGGTACCCGCCGGGTCGAATTCGGGGAGCGTGCTGCGCTTGAAGGGCAAGGGCGTGCAAGGCCCATCGGGCCGCGGCGATCAACTGGTGACCCTGAGCGTGACCCTGCCCGACGGCGATGCCGATCTGAGGAAATTCATCGAGAAGTGGGGGGCCAAGCACCCCTATGACCCGCGCGCCAAGGCGGGGATGTGATTAAACGCTGGCGGTGGGGCGCCGGGCCGATGACCGCGTGGCCGGGACGGCGGCGATCTGCGTCGGAATCATGGCGTTGATGGTCGCCCGCTGTTCGTCCAGCCGGGCCTCGACGACGGTAAGGCGCTTATCGACCATGGTAAAGCCCGCAGCCATCCGGGTTTCCAGGCTGTCCATCCGGGTCTCCAGGCGGTCCATCCGGGTTTCTAGGCCATCCATCCGGGTTTCCAGGCTATCCATCCTGGTTTCCAGGCTGTCGAGCCGGGTTTCCAGGCGGTCCATCCTGGTTTCCAGGCGGTCCAGCTTCGATCCCAGGCTGGCGAATCCCGTTTCGATCAGATGGCGCAGTTCGTCGTTGTCCTTGCTCATGGCCGCCGTTCCTTCCGTTCCGCCGATACTAACAGCTTCGGGCCTGTCCTGCCAACCCGCCGCAACCGGAATGTGATGGACAAGGCGGCCGGTGTTTGGCGATATCACGCGCATGACAATCGCCAAACCCCATCGCCAAGGCGTCGGTATCGTTTTGCGTAATCACGCTGGTCTGGTCTTCACCGGCTGCCGCGCCGATTGCTCGGGCGAGGTTTGGCAACTGCCGCAAGGCGGGATGGAGCCCGGCGAAACCGCGTCGGTGGCGGCTTTCCGGGAATTGAGGGAGGAAACCGGCTGCGCCGCCGCCGATCTGGTGGCCGAATTGCCGGTTGTGACCCGCTACGACTTTCCGCCCGAGATCGCCGACAGCGGCCGCCGCCGCCATTTCCGTGGGCAGGAACACCGATGGGTGCTGATGCGCCTGACCGGGACCGACGGCGATATCGATCTGACCAAATCCGAGGGCGAGTTCCGGGCGTGGCGGTGGGCGCCGCCCGCCTTGGTGATCGCCGGGGCGGTATCCTTCAAACGCGCCGCCTATGAAGCGGTGTTCAACAGCTTGAACGAGGTGTTTCCGTGGCCCTAGCCAGCATGACCGGTTATGCCCGCGCCGAGGGCGGCGACAACGCCGTGTCCTGGGTGTGGGAAGCGAAAAGCGTCAACGGGCGCGGGCTGGAGGTGCGGCTGCGGCTGCCCGGCGGTTTCGACCGTTTGGAAGGCCCGGCGCGGGACGCGGCGGCGCGCGCCGTCAAACGCGGCAATCTGCAAGTCTCGCTCAGCCTCGGCCAAGCGGGCGAGGCGGGAACGGTGCGCATCAATCACGCGGTGGTCGAGCGTCTGCTGGCCGAATGCCGGCGCGCGCCGGATCTTGCGCCCCCCGGCTGGGACGCGCTGCTGGGGGTACGCGGGGTTGTCGAGGCCCAGGAACAACCGGACGATAGCGCCGAACGCGATGCCTTGATCCTGAAAACCCTGGATCAGGCGATGGCCGGTCTGGCGCAAGCGCGCCGTGCCGAGGGCGACCGCTTGGCGGTGGTCCTGACCGGGCTGATCGACGAGATGGCGGCCTTGGGCGAACAGGCGGCGGTGCTGGCGGCGGCCCGCGCGGAGCAGGCCGGGGACCGTTTGGCGGCGGGGGTCGCGGCGCTGTTGGCGGCCGGGGCGCCGCTGTCGCCGGACCGCTTGGCCCAGGAACTGGCGCTGCTGGCGGTGAAAACCGACGTGCGCGAGGAACTGGACCGCCTGAACAGCCATATCGCGGCGGCCCGCGATCTTTTGGCGGGTGGCGAGGCGGTGGGGCGGCGGTTCGATTTCCTGGCCCAGGAATTCAATCGCGAGGCCAATACCCTGTGTTCGAAATCGCAGGACAAGGACTTGACCCGGATCGGCCTCGATCTCAAGGTGGCGATCGATCGCCTGCGCGAGCAGGTGCAGAACATCGAATAGGAAAGAGTCCGATGAGTTCCTGTGGCCGCCGTGGTTTGATGCTGGTGCTGTCGTCCCCCTCCGGGGCGGGCAAGACAACGATTTCCCGCGCCCTTTTGGAAAAGGATCCCGGCATCGCGATGTCGGTGTCGGCAACCACCCGCCCCCCCCGGCCCGGCGAAATCGACGGCAAGGATTATCACTTCGTGTCGGTCGAACGCTTTCAGGCGATGGTCGCCGAGAACGCCTTTTTGGAACATGCGCGGGTGTTCGACAATTTCTATGGCACGCCGCGCGCCCCGGTCGAGGCGGAGCTGGCCGCCGGACGCGACGTTCTGTTCGATATCGACTGGCAGGGCACCCAGCAACTGGCCGAAAACGCCCGCGACGATCTGGTCCGGGTGTTCGTGTTGCCGCCATCGGTCAAGGAATTGGAAAACCGCTTGCGCCGCCGGGCCCAAGATACCGACGAGGTGGTGAAACAGCGCATGGCCAAGGCCGGC
>CAIULK010000191.1 GCA_903899885.1 uncultured Rhodospirillaceae bacterium | reverse complement strand
TGGACGCTGCCATCGCGCAATTCGGCCTTCTGGTTGGACCGGAATTTGGCTATTCTGGCGTCAGTCAGGGGCGGATGGGCCGCCCATCTGGGAAATGTCGGTTTAAACCTGCGAGAGGTGGTTCGCGAGTGGTGGAGGGCGCGTCAGGTCGGGGTGGCCGAGGATATAATAAAAAAGCATAAGTACACTCGTGGTGGTAATGGGTTTCGCAGGGATGTCAGGGCGACTCAGGAATATGTTGTCTGCATGACGCCGAGAGTTGGAAGTAGTTTGTTATGCTTCGCAATTCACCGCTTGTGCTGCCTTGGTGTTCCCGATGAATATTATAATCCAAGACTTATTTCTTTGGTGCTTGATAGTATTAACGATAATTCTATACGAACTACAAAGGATTATGCAAAGGCGCTCCGCAGCCGTTTTGCGTCAGATAACGGGGTGTTCGCCGTCAAAACAACGTGGCGTCATTTTGTGGACTTTAAGGAGTGTTTTTGTGTTCCGCAGAGAAATGTTGGGATGATTTATCTGTCGCGTCGTGATACCGTCTCGCAGGCCTTATCCATGTTCGCTGCAAATCAATCTGGTTTATATCATTTGCCGCATGGTGGTGCTGTTGAGGACGTTGATCTATATAGAAAGTCGTTATTAAATAGTATGAACGCGTCTGGACTGCATCGTTTTGAGTTTATCGTAAAAAACATTGCATTTCAGGCTGCGCGGTGGGAAGGGTATTTTGCGGAAAATAATATAGCCCCGCTTCGGATGTATTATGAGGATGTAATTCAAGATGTTCCCGACGCCATCGAGAAGATTTCCCAATTCATCGGGGTTCGCGCGCCCCGCTATCAAGGTGACCTGCCGCTAACCAAGGTCGGAAAGAACTATCCACGCGAGTTTGTCGAGTTTTTTTCTGAATCCTATCGATCGCAGTTTTTTTTCTCCCGAAAGCAGGCGCATGGTGAATTCGATTTCGAACGTATTCGTTCGGGATCAGGGGGATATATCGATACTCATTCTCTCGACCAAGCTGGGGGCCGGAGAATTGAGGGCTGGTCTCTGCTTCCCTGGCGGGGCGCATTGGTTCCACCTGTCCGCATCGCCGTTCTTTGTGAAGATGGCCCGTTGGAATTCTGGGCGCCGACCCATGCCCGCCCCGATGTCTTGGCCTGTCACCCCTCGGCGGCGACCGACTTGTGCGGATTTTCCGGCCGGGCCGCGTCGTCGGGGGCAATCGACTTATATGGCGAGGACCCGGATGGCTTTTATGTGCGGATCGGCGCGGTTCCCGCCGTCGGTTGAGTCTGGACGGCAATCACCTTGCCCCACCCCATTCAATTGCTTACGATAACCCAGTGTCGTTATCGCCAAATGCTTTCTTTCCAAGAACGGGACGGGTCCCGAAGGGGCGCGATTGATGCGGACGAGTTGGCTGTCTGTCCTCCAAGCGGGTTGCGTCGTGCTGTTGGCGCTGGGGTCCGCCCGCGCCGACGATGTCAAGCCGCCGGCCGGGGTTGTCGTGATGCACGGCAAGGTCGCGCCGGGCGGCCATGTCGGCAAAACCACCGGGCAATTGGTGTCGGTCCTGCGCAATCACGGCTTTTTGGTCGAGACGCCGGAAATGCCGTGGTCGCCCAGTCATCACTACGATGTTTCGTACGGCGAGATGCTGGGGCAAATCGACGCCGCCATCCTACATTTGCGCGAGCGAGGGGCCGTGACGATTTTCGTGGCCGGTCACAGCTTCGGGGCCGCCAGCGCCTTGGGCTGGTGCGCGGCCCATAACGGCGCCGCCGCCGGGATTATCGCCTTGTCACCGGGCCATGTGCCGGAATCAGGGCTGATGCGGGAGGATTTCGCGCCCAGCGTGGCGCGGGCCCGCCAAATGGTGGCGGACGGCAAGGGCGACCAGACCGGCGACTTCGCCGATATGAACCAAGGCCAGCCGATGGCGGTCACCACCTCGGCGCGGCATTACCTGGATTGGTTCGCCCCCGATGGCCCGGCCAATCTGCACCACAATGTCGCGGCCTGCGGCGGCCTGCCGGTGTACTGGGCGATCTCCAGCGCCGAGCTGGGAAAACCGGTCGACCGCCCGATGTACGAGACCCTGCCCGCCAATCCCGCCAATGTCTTCACGGTGGTGCCCGGTAAACACGCCGAAACCGCCGATGGCGCGGCGACCAGCGTGGCCGGTTGGATCGAATCCTTGCGCTGACCCCGTCAGCGTTGATTCAGCCGGGCCTTGACCCGCCAGCTCACCTTGCCGAGGTCGGCGATCAAGCGGGACGAGATTTGGGCGAAGCGGCCCAGTGTCCCCATTTCCTCGACGGCGGCGGTCTGTTGGCCGGTCACGGCGAGGTTGAGGATGCGTCCGGCCTCGCCGTGGAATTCGGCGTGGCGCGAGCGGATTTCCCCGAAGATCGGGCTGGTCTTGAAACCCTGGGGGACATCCGGGCCTGTCAGCCAGCGGCCGAATTCGCACTTGTCGTCGGCGCTGGCGTCGGCGACGCTCACCGCGCTGGTGCCGGTTTTAATGGCGTCGCGCAGGCGGTTCTTCCACAGGCCGTGCGCCCCGGCCGCCTTGTGCAGGCTGGCCAACAAGTCCCGCATCTCGTTGGGCGAGCAGGTGGCGCAGGAATCGTGGCGGGCGAGATCCTCGTTCGCGTTCATCGCGCCGCCGGTGATGAAACGGCTGACTTCCTGCTGGGTCTGCTCGGCCAGCCGGGCCAGTTCGACCATGGTGGCGGTAATTTCCTCGCCGGCGGCGGCATTGCCTTCGCCGATGTCGCGCAATTCACCGATCGAGCCGCGGATCGCGGTTACCGCCGCTTGCTGCTGGTCCATCGCGGTGGCGATGGCCTCGGCCATCTCGTCGGTTTCCTTGACGCTGTTGGCGACATGGCTGATGCTCGATTTGACCGCTTCGGCGGTTTGCACGCCGCGCTTGGTTTCTTGATCGGCCTTGCTGGTCAGGGTGACGATTTCGCCCACCGATTTGCCGGAATGGTCGGCCAACCGGCCGACTTCCTCGGCAACCAGCGCGAAGCCCTTGCCGGCATCGCCCGCGCGCGCCGCCTCGATGGCTGCGTTCAGCGACAGCATGTTGGTCTGGCTGGCGATCTGGCCGATGACATCGCTGATTTTGCCGATCTGTTGGCTGGAGGTGGCGATTTCGCCGACCACATTCAGCATGGCGTCCATCTGCTGGCCGGTCTGGCTGACGAACTCGGCCGCTTGCCGGGCGTGCTGGCTCGAGACATGGGCGTTCCGCGAGACCTCGGAAATCGCCGCCGAGGTTTGTTCGATGGCGGTCGATACCTGCTTGAGCGCGTTGAGTTGGCCGTGCGCGCCGTCCGAAATATGACCGACGGCGGTCGAGGCTTGCGAGGTCGCAACCGCCATTTGGCGGATGTTGCCGCCGATCTCGGTCAACACCGAGGCTAGGGAATCGACCGAGTTGTTGACGGCGGCCTTGATGTCGGCCACCAATTTGCTGCGCGCCTCGGCATCGACCCGGCTGGTCAGATCGCCGATCGCGACGTCGCTCATCACCCGCTTTAGGTCGTGCAACACCGGTTCCAGGTTTTCCAGGAATTGGTTGAGCGCGCCCGCCGCCTCGCTGATCTCGTCCTTGCCGCCGAGGGTGGCGCGCAGCGACAAATCGCCGGTCTCCTCGACCGTCTTCAACAGGCTGTTCAACGCCTTGACCGGCTTGACGATGCCGCGGGTGATGACCACCGACAGCGCAACGCCCAGGGCGATGCTCAGGCTGATCAGCGTGAACACGGCGGCCAAGCTCGAGGTCAAGATGCCGCTCAGTTGCTCCGAGCGGGTGGTGCGGTTTTTCTCATAGCGGCCCCGCAGATCATCGGCGGTGGATCGGATGCGGGCGGCGATGGTGTGCGCGTCGGTGATCGCCGACGGCGCGGCGCCGCCGGATTTCCGGGCGGCAAGCCAGGTCTCGCACTGGGTTGTCCAGTCGGCGGTGTCCTTGCCGATTTGTTCGACCACTTGCCGGATGGCCGGGTCCAGGGTGGTCTTCATCAGTCCGGTCTGAATTTCGCGGACAGTGCCGATTTCCGTCCGCCAAGTCTGTTCCGCCGCGTCACCGCCCGACGCAACCACCTCGGCGAAGGCACCTTGGGCATAGGCGAAATGCTTGTCGAGCCGCAAATCGGCGATGGCGTTTTCCGAAGCGCGGGTGACGCCCGAATTCCTGTTGGAAATGGCGGAGACCGAGTAAATAGCGAAACCGCTTTGAAGGAGTACCAGGAGAATCAATGAGAAAAACCCAAGACTCATGCGGGTTGACACCCTCAAATTCGCCAGCATGTTGCCTCCCCGCGTGTGTGCGCCCAAATGTTGCGCCGAGTTGACGGCCGCAATCGTTGGGCATTTTATCCCTACGGTAATGACATTAGCAAAATTGGGGCGAGGTTGAAAATGCCGTTTATCACTTTACACGTACGCGCCTAATGCACCGTGCAGGCCATGCACGGGTCGAACGAGCGCACCACATGCTGCACCGCGATCGGGGTGCCGTCGTCGCCGATCGCCGGAGTTCCCGCCAGGGCTTGCTCCAACGGCCCGGGTTGGCCGGTCGCGTCGCGGGGAGAGAAATTCCAGGTGGTGGGGGCGATGACCTGCCAGCGGCGGATCACGCCGTTTTCGACGCGGATCCAATGGCCCAGGGTACCGCGCGCCGCCTCGACCAACCCGTGGGCTTCGCCATCGGCGGGAAGATGCGGCTCGATGCAAAAGGGCTCGCCCGGCGTCAGGGCGCGGATGGCGGCCCCTATCCGATCCAGAAGGCGCGCGGCTTCGATCAACCGGGCAACGACCCGGTCCCGCACGGTGCCACCCCGGCCGGCCACCAGATCCAGCGCCAGCGGGTCGCCACTGGTGATCGCGCGGGCCAGCGCCCCGACTTCCATCGCCCGGCCGTTCAGGCGCGGCGCCTTGCACCAGCTATAGGCCCCGGCCTTGTCGGCATCGGGTTCGGTTTCACCGTGGTACCAGGACGAGGCGAGATCCTCGCGCACTCCGGCCGGGTCGAACGGAACAGACTGGCCGTCGATAACGCAGGTCCCCGCATCCTGCGACAGGAATGCGGCGGGGCCACGTCCCAGCGCGTCCAAGTTCAAATCGCGGGCCAGGGTCAGGAACAGGCCGAAATCGCCGCCGGTCCACGAGTCGAGGGTGCTCCGCGAGGCGATTTCGCCGATCGCGCCGATCGGGCCGCCGTACAGGACCGCCTCCATCACCTCGCGGCATTCAGCCAGCAGGGACAGTGCCCGCATCCGTTCGGCCGCGTCGATCGCCTTGGTGGTGCCGCCCGGCTGAAGCGCCAGGGTGTGCGGCCATTTTCCGGCGAACAGGCCCATCAGGTCCAACAGGCGGGTCCGCGCGGCGAGCAGCCGGGCGCTCGAACCGCCGGACGAGTCGCCGAAGCGTGCCGCCACGGTCTCGAACCACGCGCGGCCCCGGTAAGTGGGGTGGGCGAAGTCGGGCATGAAGAATAGCGCGAAATGGGTAAGGTGGTCGGCCAGGGTCTCGCAGGCCAGCACGATTTCGGCGGCAAGCCGCCCGTTGGGCGGCGCCTGAACGCCCGTCAGGTGGGCCAGTGCGCGGGCGGCGGCGGCCGATTGCGCGGCCGAGCAGATGCCGCAGATGCGTGGCACCAGAACCAAGCCGTCCATCGGCGCGCGGCCGGTCAGCAACGACTCGAACCCCCGGTACAAGGTGGCGGTGACCCGGGCTTGGGCGACATGGCCGTCCGTGATGTCGAGGGTGATTTCGAGGTCGCCCTCGACGCGCGAAAAGGGGCCGGCGATGCGCCGGATTGTTCCGGTCATGTTGGTTTGACTGGGCCGCGCGCAGGCGGCAACACGACATGGTCGGCCAGCGCATTGGTGCGCACCCGTTTCGGCGTCGCCGATTTCGACAGCGCGGCCAAGGCGACGAACCACGCCTTGGGCATGTCGAGCGGCAGCCCCACGGGAATGCCCGCGATCTTGGGGGTGCGCTGAAACGGCGCCGGGGCATTCTGAAACCCCGGAACCGTGCAGGCGATGCAGGCGAAGCCGCCGTCGGTGCACGAGCCCGAACCGTTCCAGCGGCGCAGATTGCAATCACCCGGCGCCTGGGTGGCCTTGCAGCCGAGATTTTCCATCAAGCAGCCGCGATCCGAGGATCGCATCGCCGAGGCCTTGAATTCATAGAACTCGTTGCGGCCGCAACCGTGATGGGCCAGATGGTTGGCGATGGCGCGCGGACGGCCGAACTCGTCCAAGGGCGGCGGATCGCCCAGCGCCAAGGCGCTTAAGGATTCGGCCAGCCAGCCCGGATGCGGCGCGCAGCCCGCCAAATTGATGACCGGCAATCCGTTCCTCGCGCGAAAATCGGCCCCCAGCAAACCGCCCAGGTCGCCGTCGCGGAACTGCAACCCGACCGCGCCGGTCTCGGCCCCCAAGGCCGCCGCCACGCCGCCGAACGCGGCGCAACTGCCGACCGCGACCACCGCCCCGGCCTGGGCGGCGATCGCCGTGACCCACTCGGCCATCGGCCGCCTGGTGCCCGACAAAATCTGAAAACGCCCGCTGCCCTTCGGGCCGGTCAGCACCGCCCCCTCGACACACAGGAGATCGACGCGGGTGTGGCCCAAGGCGCACGCTTCCAGCAGCGCGATCACCGGAGCCCCCGACAGCGTGGACAGCGAGGGATGCCACAAGAATTCGGCGCCGAATCGTTTCAGCACGGCCGCCAAGCCGCCGCCCTCGGCCCCCAGGCCAGCCACCGCGCAGCCGCCGCAGCCACCGGCTTGAAGCCAGAGAATGGAAAAACGCTCGCTCACCATCACGCCAGATTAAAACCGCCGCCGCCGCGACGCCAGCGGCAAACGCCTACGCCAAACGCACGTCGTCCAGAAAACGCGATACTTCCTTTTCCAGATCATCGGACAATTGCTTCATCCGGTTGGCGGCGGAGAACATTTCTTGCGCCATCTGGCCGGTTTCGGCGGCGGCGGTGACGACGCCCGCGATGTTGGTGGTGACGGCCTGGGTGCCCGACGAGGCCTGCTCGACGCTGCGGGCGATTTCGCCGGTGGCCGCACCCTGTTCCTCGACCGCCGAGGCGATGGCGGCGGCCATCTCGTTGATTTGCCCGATGGTCGCGGTGATCGTGCGGATGGCGGCCACCGAGTCTTGGGTTTCCGACTGCACGGCGGCGATTTGTTGCGAGATTTCGCCCGTCGCCTTGGCGGTTTGGTTGGCCAGATTCTTCACCTCGCCCGCCACGACGGCGAATCCCTTGCCCGCTTCGCCCGCGCGGGCCGCCTCGATCGTGGCGTTCAGGGCCAGCAGGTTGGTTTGGGCTGCAATATCGTTGATCAGATTGACCACCTCGCCGATCCGTTGAGCGGCGATGGCCAGACCGGAGATTTTTTGATTGGTTTCCTCGGCCTGACGGGCGGCACCGGCCGCCACCGCCGCCGATCGCTGCACCTGCGCGGCAATCTCGCGGATCGAGGCGCTGAGCTCGGTACTGGCGGTGGCCACGGTCGCCACATTGTCCGACGCTTGCAGCGTGGCCGACGAAACCTCGGCGCTTTGCGCCTGGGTCTGCTCGGCGTTGTTGGCCAGCACCGAGGCCGAGCGGTTGAGATCGCCGACGGCGGTCCGCACATCGGCCAGCATGCGGGTGGCGGTGGCGTCGAAGGCATGGGTCAGCGCTTCGACCCGGCTTTGATGCGTTTGGCGCTGTGCTTCTTCTTGGTGCTCGTGCTCGACCAGTTGCCGCCGTTCGATCGCGTTGCGCTTGAAGACCAGGACGGTGGCGGCCATCGCCCCCAATTCGTCGGCCCGCTCGGCGGACGGGATGGCGATATCGAGATCACCCTCGGCCAAGCGCTTCATCGCCCCCGTCATCGCGTTCAAGGGAACGGTGACCGAGCGCACGATTACCCAGGCCAAAAGGCCGCCGACAATGGCGGCGACCACGGAAAACAACAGGCTGGCGCCGGTGATCATGGATTTGGCCGATTGGGCCTTGTCGAAGTCGGCCTTGGCGGCGGCGCGTTCGAATTCGATCATGTCGTGGACGGTTTGCAGCCCGGCCCGGTATTTCGGACCGGCGTTCTCGACGAAATTCGCCTTGGCCCCGGCGGTGTCACCGGCCTTGACCCGTTCGATGGTGATGTCGCGGGCCGCCCGGAAGTCCTTGAGCTGAGCGGCAAAGCGTTGCGACAGTGCCAATCCGTCGCCGTCCAATCCGATGGTGGTGTAGGCCTTCAGATTGCTATCGATAGCGGCATCGATCTGGGCCACCTCGTCGCCGAGCTTGGCGATGGCCGCCGGGTCGGTGGCGGGCAGCATGGTCATCACCGTCAATCGTATGCGGTGAAAACCGTCAAGCAGATTGGTCAGATAGCCTTGGGGCAGGGTGCGGTCCTGGTACACCGAGGTCAACGCGCCGGAAACGGTGGCGATGCCGTTGACCGCCAAAATGCCGTTGCCGATCGTGAAGGCCAGCATCACCAGCATCAACACCGACAAGCGGACACCGATTCGTAAACGGGTGAAATTGAACATGACCGGCTCCCCTGCGATTAGTTGAGAGATAGGATCATGCCGCTTTTTCAGTCATCCAGAAAGGGAAGATGTGGCACAAAATGACGCACTATCGGGTGATCGGCCCTACCACCCGCCCAGCCGGCGGGCGGTAATAACGCGGCGGCAGCCGGGGCAGGTTGTTTCGCCGGTTTGCCGCGGGGTCGCGAAGGCGGTGCCGCAGACCGCGCAGGTCCGCAAGGGTTGGCGGCTTAGGACCCGGCCGACCCGCAGAAGGACACGTTGGCCGCCCTGGTCGCGCAGCGTCATCGCGCCGGTCGGGCAGGCGGCCACGCAGGCGCCGCAGCCCAAACAGGCATCGGCCATCGCCGGATTGGGGATATGAACCTTGCGTCCCGCCCCGTCGCCGGTCATCCACAAAAGGGCGGGGCCGATGGTGCGGCAAGCCTCCTCGCAGGCGCCGCAGCCGTGGCAGAGGTCGCAGCGCAGGCAGCGCGCCGGTTCACCGATCGCGTCAGGGCCAAGCGGTGCGACCGGGACGGCGGGCGGGGTGTCGATGGTTTTGCCGGTCAAGGCGGCGTGGATGCGCCGGGCGGCATCCTTGCCCGATCCGACTGCGGCGACCACCGTGCCGGGGCCAAGGGCCAGGTCGCCCGCAACCGCGTCGATCCCTTCGGGCGATGGACTCCCGGTTTGACCGATCGCCAGCAAGATGGTGTCGGCGGGAAGGGTTTGGGTGTCGGCGGCATCGAAGCGGGGGCGGAAGCGGCCCTCGGAATCGAACACCGACAGGCAGCGGTGCAGGGTGACGCCGCCCGTATCGGCCGCCGCCACGCCCCAGCCGTGCCGCATCAACACGCCGTCGGCCAAGGCGCCGTCGATCTCGACCGCGTGAGCGGGCATGGTTTCGCGGGATTCCAGGCTGATCAAGGTGACCGATGCCGTGCCCAGGCGCTTGGCGGTCGCCGCGACGTCGCAGGCGACGTTGCCGCCGCCGATCACCACGGCCGCGCCGCCGATCCGGGGCGGATCGCCCAGCCGCACGGCGCGTAGAAACTCGACGCCGCCCATCACCGTGCCGCCCGAAAAGGGCGCCGGACGGGAATAGGGCAAGCCGGTGGCCAGCAGCACGGCGTCGAAACCGCGCGCCCGCAGCCGGGTGGGATCACGGATCTCGGTGCCCAGGGTGAGGATGACGCCCATGGCGGTGATGCGGGCGATTTCGCGTTCGACCACCGGGGCCGGAAGCCGCCAATCGGGGATGCCGGTGCGCAGCATGCCGCCCGCCACGGGAAGTGCTTCGAAGATCGTTACCGCGTGTCCTTGGCGAGCCAACAAATCAGCCGCCGCCAGCCCCGCCGGGCCGGAGCCGACGATCGCCACCCGGAACCCGGTGGCCGGGGCGGGGGTGGGATGGGGCAGCGGGCCGGGAAGGGATTCGGCCGTCACCGCCTTCATCAAACGGATGGCGACGGCGCCGTCCAGCGCCCGGCGTCGGCAGACGCTTTCGCACGGGGCCGGGCAAATCAGGCCGCAGCTGTGGCCCAGCGGGTTGTCGGCGAAAATCACCTCGGCGGCCCGCTCGGGGTGATGGTGGCCCAAATGGGTCAGGAAGGCGGGAATGTCGATCCCGGCCGGGCAGGCGGCGCGGCAGGGGGGGATGGTGTCGCCGGTCATAACCCGAGGGCGCGCGCCACGCTTTGCCGACGGTCTTCGGGCGGGTGGGCGGCATCGATCAAGGACAGGCAGCCGGTCACGCATTTGCTGACACAGGCCGGCGCCAAGCCCCGGTCCAGCCGATCGACGCAGTAATCGCATTTGACGGCGGTGCGGGCCACCGGGTCCCACTGCATGGCGCCGAACGGACAGGCCAGGACGCAGGCTTTGCACCCGGCGCAACGGCTGGGGTCGAGCAGGACCAAACCGTCGGCCGCGCGTTGGCTCAGCGCCCCGGCGGGACAGGCCTTGGCGCACCAGGGTTGCTCGCAGTGGAAGCAGGCCAAGAAAACGAAGCGGACGCGGACCTTGGTATCCACGATCTCGGGGCCCAGGGTCATCACGAGGCACAAGGCCGGGCCGGGACCCAGATTCTTGTTGGTCTTGCAGTGGATTTCACAGGCGCGGCAGCCGATGCACCGTTCGAAATCGTGATACAGCAAATGGGCGCTCATGACCGGCGGATCCGGATCACGGTTTCGGTCAGGGCATTGCCGCCGCCCATCGGATCGGTCACGTGCAGTTGCCCGGTTTGCAGCCGCTGGTCGGCGATGCCCTTGCCGAAGGCCCGGGTTTGCCGGGGCACGGTGCGGCCAAAGCCGTGCAGCAGGAAGGCGGCTTCCGGGTGAATCAGCGGGGTGACGAACGCGGTGCCGTGGGCTTCGGCGCCGCCGTTCGACAGCGTCACCGCTTGGCCGTCGGCGATGCCCAGTGCCTGGGCGCGGACCGGGTGGATCCACACCGGGTTGCCCGCCACCATATCGGCCAGCAGCGGGTTGTTGGTGCTTTGACCGTGACTCAGCAAGGCGGTGCGCCCGAACAGCAGGCGGAAGGCGTCGGGCTCCAAGGCGGGCTGTTCGGTGAAGGGCGGCAAAGGGGCACCCAAATCGATCTTTCCCGATGGGGTGGGAAATTTCAGTCCCTCGTCCCGGTCCCAGATTATGGGTTTATCGGCCAAGAAGACGATGCCGTCTTGGCGCAGACGGTCCAGATCGACCCCGGTGTCTTGAAGCTGCCAACGCCACAGATCCTCGATGCCGTCATAGGCGAAGGCCTCGCCCGCCCCTAGCCGCTTGGCCAGTTCGCGAAAGATCCACCACGCCGGTTGGCCGTCGAGGCGCGGCGGCACGGCTTGGTCGCGCAGGATCAATGCGGGCCGCGGTCCCTCGGTGGCGCCGATCAGGTTGGCGCGTTCCAGATAGGCCGCCTCGGGCAGAATGACGTCGGCGTACCACGCGGTTTCGGAATAATTGACATCGATCGCCACCAGAAGATCCAGTTTATCCAGCGCCGCCTTGACCCTTTCCGGGTCGGGCATCGCGGTCAAGGGATCGTGGCGATAGGCGATATAGGCGCCGATCGGATAAGGCGTGCCGCTGGCCATCGCGCCGAACAAACGATGCAGCAAGCCCGAGGCGGGATCAATCGGCGGGTCGCAGGTTCCGGCGCCATCGACACGGGGCTCCTCGACCTTTTTCGTGCAGCCGGTCAGGCGGTTGAGCGGTTTCCACCCGGCGTCCTTGGCGTTCTTGGCCAGCAGGGTGCCGCCCCGCACCTCGATGGCGCCCGTCAGGACGTTCAAGATATAGGCGGTGCGGCTGACATAATAGGATTGGCGGTGCCGCGCGGTCATCCAGCCGGGATGGAAGATCACCGCCGGGGCGGCGGCGGCCACCTCGCGCACCAGGGCGCGCAGCTCGGCGGCGGGAATGCCGGTGTGCGGCTCCTGCCATTCGGGGGTGAAAGGGCGAACCTGTTCGGCCAGCGAGTCCAGCCCGATCGTCCAGCGGGCGGCAAAGGCCTTGTCGTATAGCCCGCTGGCCAGAACCTCGTTGATCAGGGCTAGATTCAGCGCGTAATCGGCGTTGGGGCGGATTTGCCAATAGCGGTCCGAGCGGGCGGCGGTCAGGCTGACGCGGGGATCGATCGTGGTGCAGCGCCCGCCCTCGGCCCGGTTCGCCATGAAGTCGCGCACTTCCTTCACTTGCAGCGATTCGACCAGATTGCGGCCGTACAGCACCAGATGGCGGCAGTGCCGCAGATCGTGCACCAACCCGGTCCGGCCGCGCCCGAACAGCGCCAAGGCGGCGTGATGGGCATTGCGCCCGCACGAGGCGTCATAGTCGAAATAATTGGGCGAGCCGATCGCCTGGATAAAGGCCTTGGTCAGATCGGTGAATGGGCCGGAGCGGTCGGACAAAGCGATCGCCCGGGCGCCCAGGCGGGTTTTCACATTGGTCAATTTGGCGGCGACGAAATCCAGCGCCTCGTCCCACGAAACGGCCCGCCACTGGCCGCTTCCGCGCGGGCCGGTGCGGATCAACGGGGTTTGCGGCCGTTCATCGTCGCTCAGCAGCGCCAGACCGGCGCCGCCGCGCGCGCACAGCGCGGTTCCCATCGCGGGATCAAGGGAATTCCCCTCGATCCAGGTAATCGTGCCGTCCTCGACCGTGACGCGGATCGGACAGCGGACGGCGCACATTCCGCACAGGCTGGCGATCGTGCCCATCGTTTTAGTCCCTCGCCGGGCGCGAGCGTCCGCTCGCTTGGCCGCCGCCGCAATGGCGGCTGAGCGTGATCCCGGTGGACCGGATCACGCTCTAGTCCCCGGATTTCGGCGGCAGGGTCGAGATCATCGAGGTGATGAGCGCGGCCAGGAACGGCATCGACTGCACCACCAGAACGAACGACCACAGCCGGATATCGGGGTCCATGAAGTTGCGGTTGTTGCCGTTGATCCAGTCGGGCACGAACAGCACGGCGACGGCGGCCAGCCAATGCAGCAGCATCAAGGTCGCCTCTTCCGAGGCCATCAGGAAGCCCTGGGTAAAGGCGGCCTTGTCGGCCATCTTGGGCGTGCGCAGGAACGGCGTGGATTTGGTGAAGATGCCCTGCCACATCGCCCAGGCGATGGCATAGGTCAGCCCCATCCCGGCGATCGCGGAAAGTATCCGTTGTTTCAGATTACACTTTACGCGCGTCGTGTACAGGAACATGTGGTGCACGATCTTGGCAACGAACACGCCGACGGTCGGTAGGGTGAAAAACGCCAAGGGGGTGGCGAAGAAGCGCGGCGCCAAAATCATTCCGGCCGACCAGAACAAGCTGGACAGACAGAACAGCAGATAGAAGGCGTCGGCCATCCAGGGCAGCCAGCCCGAAACGAAGTGATATTTCTGCCCCGTCGATAGGCCGGTCTTTTTGAACGGGATCAGCGAGCGCCAATGCGCCTTCAGGATCTGCACCGCGCCGTAGGCCCAGCGGAAACGCTGCTTCTTGTAGGCCATGAAGCTGTCGGGGACCAAACCGTGGCCCATGCGTTCCTGGATATAGACGGATTCATAGCCCGCCTTGAACAGGCGCAGGCCCAGCTCGGCATCCTCGACGATGCACCATTCGCCCCAGCGCCCGGCTTCCTCCAGCGCCTTCTTGCGGATCATGGTCATCGTGCCGTGTTGAATGATCGCATTGGCCTCGTTGCGAAAGACCATGCCGATATCGAAGAACCCGGCATATTCCCAGTTGATCATTTCCTTGAACAGGTCGTTCTCCCACCCGCGGTGGTCTTGCGGCGCCTGCACATGGCCGACCTTGGGGCTTTCGAAATAAGGCACCAGCGTGCGCAGCCAATCCTTGCGCACCTGATAGTCGGAATCGACCACGCCGATGATTTCGGCGTCGGGCGCGGTGTTGTCGAGCCCGAAATTCAAGGCCCCGGCCTTGGCGCCCGGCCAGGGGGCCAGGTGGAAGAATTTGACCCGGTCGCCCAAGCTTTCGCAATATTCCTTCACCGGCTCCCACACCTTGGGATCCTTGGTGTTGTTGTCGAGGACCAGAACCTCGAAATTCGGATAATCCTGCGCCATCAGGCTGTCGATGGTCAGTTTCACCATCTCGGGCGGTTCGTTGTAGCAGGGTAGGTGCAGCGACACCTTGGGGAAATAGGTGATCGAGGAGATCGGCTTGAAGCCGCGCTTCAAGCGCCCCGACCAAGTCAGTTCGGTCAGTTCAATGCCCGAAATCAGCACGACGATCAAAAGCAGGAACTGGGCGGGCATCAGCAGCCCGATCATCAGCATCGCGCTGGGCGCCAGATCGCGGATGACCGGCGTCGACATCGTCCAGATCACCAAGGTGGCGGCGAACTGCACCAGAACGGCGAAGAAAATCTTGCCCGGCAGCCGCAATTCCTTCCAGCGCCCCAGGAACCAGATCACCGGCAAAAGCGCGATCAAGGTGGCGGCGGCGGCCTGGAACGGCCATTCCTCGAACTCGATCACCGGGCCGATCCAATTGAATTTCGGCTGGCGGTCGGCGGTCCAGATGCCCCAGTGTTTTTCCACCGGGTTGTTGTCGAGCCGGATTTTCCAAGGTTGGTCAAAGGCTTCGACGATATTGTAGTCGATATTGTTTTCCTGGGCGTAATTCAGGAAATGGCGCAGGAACATCGCCTGATTGACCAGCGAGGGATCGGCGTCGCCAAAGCTTTTACCGGCCGAGGGCCAGCCCACTTCGCCCACCAGGATGTGCTTGCCGGGAAAGGCGTTTTGCACCGCGTCGTACTTCTCGGTAAAGAAGTCCATCGCGCGCTCGACCGGCAGATGCTCCCAATAGGGCAGGATGTGGATGGTCAGGAAATCGACTTCCTGGGCCAGTTCGGGGTGCTCCAGCCACACATGCCAGGGCTCGGCGGTGGAAATCCGCACGCGGGCGGGCAGGGCGGCGCGGACCCGGCGGATATAGCGGATCAGTTCTTCCGGCGTGGCGCGCAGCGTCAGCACCGATTCGTTGCCGACCAAAACCCGGTCGACCGAGGGATTGTCGCGCGCCGAACGGATCAGGCGTTCGATCTCGGCCTCGTTCTTGGCCAGGCGCTGGTCGATCCACGCCCCCGGAATCGCCTTGATGCCGTGCTTGGCGGCCAGTTCGGGAACCGCGTCCAGGCCTTCCATCTGCGAATAGGTTCGCACGCTGGCGACCTTGCCCGACAGCAATTCCAAATCGCGGTCTATGTCGTCGCGGGACGGCAGCTTGACCTCGTCGAGCTGCGGATCCTCGCGCACGGCGATCGGATCGTCGTCGGCGCGGTAGGGGCTGAACGACACGCTGTTGATGGTGCCGGCCCAGGGCAGGCCTGTTTTCGGCCGATTGACCGCCGCCCAGAACCCGAGGTTGCCGAGCACGATCACGATGAGAACGACGAAACCGGAAAGACGCATGGAGGCGGACGGCCCCTTGTCCAAAAGAGAACGCGAAGGACAGGCGGCTGTCCCGCCTGTCCCGCATGGCCGACACTATCGCACGCGGCTTGGCGGCGTCAACGAAGGGCTTGGTGCCGTCTGGCGGTCGGCCTTTGCCCATGGTAGCTTTCGCTGAGTGGAGCTTGGGGAACGCCATCGTGGATTGCGAGGATTTTTTCGTGCCGGAAAATTTCGCCGATACGGCCGGGGACATCGATCTGGCGGCAGGCTTGGTGCGGATCGAGCTGATGACCCGGGCGATGGCCGGTGATCCCGGCCCCGGCTTGCGCCTTGACCGGCGCTTGGTGATGCCGCTCGACGGGTTTCACGCGCTGGTGGCGGCGATGAATGGGCTGGCCGCCAAATTGACCATGCCCCCCGCGCCCAAGCCCCCGCCCGCCGAGGTTCCGGCCGCGCAACCCCGTTCGCCGAATTTCGGGCGATGAGCAACCATACCGTTCTCGAATGCTTGGCGCTGCTGATCCGTCATCACGGGTTGGACGCCACGCCGGAACGCATCGACCACGATCACGCGCTGGGCGGCGCCGCGCCCTCGCGCGCTCAATTACCGAAAATCGCCCATGAATTCGGGCTGAAGGCCAAGATCGCCCATCTCGATTGGGGCGGACTGGCCCGGCTGGGCCATGCCTTTCCGGTGCTGGGGCTGTTGAAGAACGGCAACGGCGTGATCTTTTCCGGGATCCGCGAGGAAAACGGCGTTCACGAACTGGCGGTGATCGACCCCTTGGCCGATGGGCCGGGATTCCTGTTCGTCGATCGCGAACAGTTGCTGGAAGCCTGGAGCGGCGATGTCTTGCTGCTTAAACGCCATCACGATTTGGGCGATCCCGATCAACCGTTCGGGCTGCGCTGGTTCGTCCCGGAAATCCTGCGCCAGGCGCGCGCCTTCGGGCATGTCGCCCTGGCGGCGGTGTTCCTGCATCTAATCGGGCTGGCCACCCCGTTTTTCTTTCAGATCGTCATCGACAAGGTGCTGGTGCACGAGGCGATCGCGACCCTCTATGTGATGACGATCGGCGTGAGTTTGGCGATCGGCTTCGACACGCTGTTGAACTTCTTGCGCAATTATCTGCTGCTGTGGGCCAGCAACAAGATCGACGCGCGGCTGGGCACCCGGACCTTCGACCATCTGATGAAGCTGCCCTTGCATTTCTTCGAGCAAAGCTCGGCCGGGGTGCTGGTCAAGCACATGCAGCAGACCGAGGCCATCCGCGAATTCATGACCGGCAAGCTGTTCATGACCGCGTTGGATGCCACCGCGCTGTTGTTGTTCATCCCGATCCTGATGCTTTACAGCCTGCCGATGGCCTTGATCGTGCTGGGGATGGCCGGGTTGATCGCGCTGATCGTGTTTTTGGTGCTGCCGGTGTTCCGGCGCAATCTGGAACAGCTGTACCAAGCCGAGGGCGAACGCCAAGCGATGCTGGTCGAAACCATCCACGGCATGCGCACGGTCAAGGCCCTGGCCTTGGAGCCCGAACGCCGCAAGATGTGGAACGACCGCACGGCGCGGACCATCAAGCGCCATTTCGGGGTGGGGCGGATTTCGACCGCGACCAACGCGGTGGTCGGCGGGCTGGATAAATTGTCGTCGGTGGCGGTGGTGTTTTTCGGCGCGCTGTTCGTGTTCGAAGGCAAGCTGACGGTCGGCGAATTGGTGGCGATTCAGATGCTGGCGGGCCGGGTCGGCGGGCCGTTGGTGCAATTGGTGTCGGTGGTCAATCAATTCCAGCAAACCTCGCTGTCGATCCGCATGCTGGGCGAGGTGATGAACAGGAAGCCGGAGAAAGAATCCTCGGCCGCCGGGCTGCGGCCGCGTTTGACCGGCGACATCGTGTTCGAGGATGTTTCGTTCTTCTATCCCGGTTCCCCCACCCCTGCCTTGGACCGGGTGAATGTGGCGATCGAGCGGGGAAGCGTGGTCGGGGTGGTCGGGCGTTCGGGCTCGGGCAAGACCACCTTCACCCGGCTGCTGCAAGGGCTGTATCTGCCGCAATCGGGGATGATCCGCTTCGACGGCGTCGATGTCCGGGAAATCGATTTGGCGCATCTGCGCCGCTCGATCGGGGTGGTGGTGCAGGAAAGCTTTCTGTTCCGGGGCACCGTGCGCGACAACATCGCGGTGGCGCGGCCGGGCGCCTCGTTCGCCGAGATCGCCGAGGCGGCGCAGGCGGCGGGCGCCGACGAATTCATCCGCCGCCTGCCGCAGGGTTTCGACACAAGGCTGGATGAAAACGCCGCCAACCTGTCGGGCGGGCAGAAACAGCGCCTGTCGATCGCGCGTGCCCTGTTGCCCCAGCCCTTGATCATGGTGCTGGACGAGGCGACCAGTGCCTTGGACCCCGAAAGCGAAGCGATCGTGCAGGAAAATTTGGACCGCATTTCGCAAGGGCGCACGATGATCATCGTCTCGCACCGGCTGTCCAGCTTGGCCAAGTCGGACGTCATCTTGGTGTTCGATCAGGGCCGCATCGTCGATGCCGGGTCGCACCGCGAGTTGTTGAAGCGGTCCGAGCTGTACCAGCATCTGTGGCGCCAGCAGACCCGCTTCATGGGCGAGGGCGCGGTATGACCGGCCGCGAGATGACCCCGCACGACGGGCCGGGCCGCCGCTGGCTGGCCCCCAAACCGGATCAGGAGCATCTGGAGTTCCAGCCCGACATCGTCGAGATCGAGGAACGCGCCACGCCGCGCGCCGCCGAATTCACGCTGTGGGCGGTGGCCGCCTTGATCGTGACGACGGTGACCTGGGCGTCGCTGGCCCGCATCGACCGGGTGGTCACGGCCAGCGGGCATTTGATCACCGCGTCGAACCGGATCGTCGTGCAGCCCTTGGAGACCGGGGTGATCCGCACGCTGAGCGTGCGCACCGGTCAAGCCGTGAAGAAGGGCGAGGTGCTGGCGACCCTGGACGCCACCTTCACCCAGGCCGACACGGCATCCAGCCAAAAATCGCTGACCAGTTTGGATGCCCAGATCGCCCGGCTGGAAGCCGAATTGTCCGACGCCAATGTTTCGCGGTTTTCCGGCGACGAGGCCGAGAACGCCCTTCAGACCCGCTTGTTCGAACAGCGCAAGGCGGATTTGACGGCCAATCTGTCGTCGTTGGATGCGGAAATCGCCGGGGCGACCGCCGAACTGGCCGCCAACCGGCGCGAGGCCGACGACGCCCGAAAATCGGTCGAGGTGTTCCGCAAGGTCGAGGAAATGCGCCAAACCCTGGTCGCGCACGCCGCCGGCTCGCAGCTGCAACTGCTGGAAGCCCAGGAAAAACGCTACACCGCCGAGCGCGACCTGAACCGCTTGACCAACCGCAATCGCGAGATCGAGGAAAAACTGTCCTCGGCCCGCCAGAAGCGCGAGGCTTTCCTGGGCGAAAGCCACACCAAGACCGCGCAGGAACTGCAAACCACCCGCCGCGACCGCGACAAGGTGGCCGAGGATTTGAAGAAACAGGAACGCCGCTCGTCGCTGGTCGAACTGACCGCGCCCGAGGATGCGGTGGTGCTGGAAATCGCCCAAAAATCGGTGGGATCGGTGGCCTCGCAGGCCGAACCGCTGATTACCTTGGTTCCGGCCGACGCGGTGCTGGAGGCCGAGGTCGATGTCGCCCCCGCCGATATCGGTTTGCTGAAAACCGGCGACCTCGCCCGCATCAAGCTGGAGGCCTTGCCCTATCAGCAACACGGCGCGTTGCAAGGCCGCCTGGATGTCATCGGCGCCGACACCGTGAAATCGGAACAGGATTCAATGGGCCGGCGCAACACGGTGTTCCGCGCCCGCCTGGTGGTGACCGACGCCCATCTGCGCGGCGTTCCGGCTGATTTTCGCCTGATCCCCGGCATGACCCTGACCGCCGAAATCAAGATCGGCACAAGGCGGGTGATTTCGTATTTCGTTTATCCGCTGTTCCGGGCGCTGGATGAGAGTTTCCGGGAACCGTGAGCGGGGCGTCATCGTCCGCGTTCGTTCAGCCGAACGACGATGCCCTGGCCGGTCTCGCAAGACCAGGACATTGTCCCAAGGCATTGCCCACGAACATCGCATCAACTCCGAACCCGGGATCTATTTCCATTTCAGGTAATAGCGGAAGGCATACCATGCCGCCGAGACGAATTCCGACAGGTTCGACGGACCCGCTCCGGCAAAGATGACGCGCCCGTAAATAAGAGGTGTGTAAATCGAATTTATATAGCGGTACAGGCCGTCAAGGGGGAGGCGGCTTAGGAATCTGATCGAGCGAAACATCCACGACGGCGCGTTGCAAAGCAGCGGGGCGATGTAGGTCAATCGCACCTGCATTTTCTTCTCGTCATCAGAGTAGTTGTTCATTACGGAACGGTCTTTGTACATGACATTCACGTCGGAAGCGTCGGTCAGAAGCCCAAGCGATTCGGCATAGCTTCGCAGGTCCGTTTTGGGGAATGGGGTGAAAATACCGAACGTCGCCAGATCGGGGGCGCATTCGCGCGTAAAGGCGATCGACCGGAAGTCATCCTCCAAGGAGGTTCCCGGCAAGGCCAGCATGGTGTTGTTTTGAACTCGGATCCCGGTTTGGCGCGCGCGCCGGAAAGCGTCGCGCAATGGCCCGTCGGGAAGGGGCCGCTTGAGCACGTCGATCCGCACCTGCTCCACCCCGCTTTCGATCGACGTGCTGATAGCCCGGCAACCGGCTGTCTTCAGGGCGTCGAGAACGTCCGCGCGCATGTCCTGGGGTTGAACGCAGCACATAAACGGCAAGCCGATTTCCCGTGGGTAACGGTGCGCGAACTCCTCGAGCCATTCGTCCTTTTGCAATGTGAAGACACTGTCCGAGAATTGAACGTAGCGGAGTTTCGGGTAAGTCGCGGCCACATGTTTGATTTCGGCCAGAAGGCTGTCCACCGACCGCCGGGCCATCAACTTGCGTCCGCCCCCCTTGAACATCTTGTTGAAGGCGTGGTTGAAGCAGTACGTGCATTTATAGGGGCAGCCCCGCTGGGTCATGAAGGTGCGGATGCCGACATTCCGAAGCGACGGATCGTAATCGTAGAGAATGCCGCGATCCGCGAAGGGCAGGGCATCGGGGTCGTTGATGATCTCGCGTTCCGGTGTGCGGAAGGTCGGGGTCATGACATTGGGGAGGCCATCCAGATCCCCACCTTCGGCGATGCGCCCAAGAATGCGTTGAATGGCATGGTCGCCGGGGCCGATCACGATCGCATCGAGGTCGATCTTGTCGATTACTTCGGGGAAAAATGTGGGGTGTGGGCCGCCCATGATGCGATAAACGCGGCGGCCTGTTCGCTTTTGATAATCCAGCACCTCGGCATTCGCCGCCGCGAAAGCGGGCTCATTGGGCGTCATGACGCTGTAGCCGACGAGGTCGGGCTGGAAATCGTCGAGAACCTTGGCGATCGAATCGCGCGACAACGCGCATAGCCGGGTCGTGTGTCCTACCGCGCGGCAAGCGGCGCTGATTTGAAGAAGGCCGAGAGGTTCGGAAAAAAACAGTTCGGGGACGATCAGAAGAATGCGCATCGGCTGAGCTTTGAGAATTTCACGAAAGGCAGGACTAATTAACCGATATTTCTCATTTGGGCAGCCTATCCACCCCTAACTGACGCCAGGATAGCCGAATTCCGGTTCAGCCGGAAGGCGGAACGGCGTGATGGAGGCAGCTATCGCGGCATGATCCTTACCACCTTCTCGCGGATGGTGGTCAGCGGCCAGTTTCAAGCCGACGAACCGAGACGGTTGACTCTTCCCCCCTGCTTCCCGATTCTCCGCGCCATGAACATACCTTCCCGTATCGCCTCCGAACTCGGCGTCCGTGACGCCCAGGTCGCCGCCGCCGTCGCGCTGTTGGATGACGGCGCCACCGTTCCCTTCATCGCCCGCTACCGCAAGGAAGCGACCGAGGGGCTGGACGACACCCAGCTTCGCCGTCTGGAAGAACGCCTGATTTACTTGCGCGAGCTGGAAAGCCGCCGCGCCGCCGTGCTGGCCTCGATCGCCGAGCAGGGCAAGCTCGACGCCGGTCTGGAAGCCCAGATCAAGGCCGCCGACACCAAATCGGCGCTGGAGGATCTGTATCTTCCCTACCGCCCGAAACGCCGCACCAAGGCGATGATCGCCCGCGAGGCGGGGTTGGAGCCCTTGGCCGACGCGTTGCTTGCCGATCCCGCCTTGGACCCCGACGCAACCGCCGCCGCCTATGTCGATGCCGAAAAGGGCGTTGCCGACGTCAAGGCGGCGCTGGACGGGGCGCGCCAGATCCTGATGGAACGCTTCGCCGAGGACGCCACCCTTCTGGGTGACCTGCGCGAGCATTTGTGGCAGAGCGCGTTCCTGGCCTCGAAACTGGTCGAGGGCAAGGAGGTCGAGGGCGCCAAGTTCCGCGACTATTTCGACGCGCGCGAAGCCGTGCGCGCCATCCCGTCGCACCGCGCCCTGGCGCTGCTGCGCGGCCGCAACGAAGGGGTGCTGACCCTGGCGTTCGAGGAGACGGAAAACGAGGCCGGGCTGCCGGAAGCCAAGATCGCCCGGCGCTTCGGGGTCGCGGATTTGGGCCGCGCGGCCGATCGTTGGTTGACCGAAACGGTCCGCTGGTCGTGGCGGGTCAAGATTCGCCTGCATTTGGAGTTGGATCTGGAAAACCGCCTGCGCGAGGCGGCCGAGGACGAGGCGATCCGCGTCTTCGCCCGGAACCTCAACGCGCTGCTGCTGCAAGCCCCGGCGGGGATGCGGACGGTTCTGGGGCTTGATCCCGGCATCCGTACCGGCGTCAAGGTGGCGGTGGTCGATGGCACCGGTAAGCTGGTGGAAACCGCCACGGTGTATCCGTTCCAGCCGCGCAACGATATCGAAGGCGCGCTCGATGTGCTGGGCAAACTGGTCCGCAAGCACAAGACCGAGCTGATCGCCATCGGCAACGGCACCGCCAGCCGCGAAACCGACCGGCTGGCCGCCGAATTGATCCGCCGCAACGCCGCCTTGGGGTTGACCAAGGTGGTGGTCAGCGAGGCCGGGGCCTCGGTCTATTCCGCGTCCGAAACGGCGGCGCTGGAATTTCCCGATGTCGATGTGTCGTTGCGGGGCGCGGTGTCGATCGCACGGCGCTTGCAAGACCCGTTGGCCGAACTGGTCAAGATCGACCCCAAGGCGATCGGCGTCGGCCAGTATCAGCACGATGTCGATCAACCGAAATTGGGCCGCGCCCTCGACGGCGTGGTCGAGGATTGCGTCAACGCGGTGGGGGTCGAGGTCAATACCGCCTCGGCGCCGCTGTTGTCGCGGGTCGCCGGGCTGTCGGCGGCGCAGGCGCGCAACATCGTGGCCTTCCGCGATGCCCACGGGCCGTTCCGCACCCGCGACGCGCTGAAACAGGTGGACCGGCTGGGGCCAAAGGCCTTCGAACAGGCGGCGGGATTCTTGCGGGTTCAAAACGGCGATAATCCGTTGGATGCCTCGGCCGTGCACCCGGAAGCCTATCCGGTGGTGGCCAAGATCGCGGGCGCGGTGGGGCGTGGCGTCGATTCGCTGATCGGCGACGGGCGATTCTTGCGCAGTCTGGACCCCGGCCAATTCGCCGACGAGCGGTTCGGCGAGCCGACCATCCGCGACATCTTGAAGGAACTGGAAAAACCCGGCCGCGATCCCCGCCCGGAATTCAAGACCGCCACCTTCCAAGACGGCATCGAAACCCTGGCCGACCTGAAGCCCGGCATGACGCTGGAGGGCACGGTGACCAACGTCACCAATTTCGGCGCCTTCGTCGATATCGGCGTGCATCAGGACGGCTTGGTCCATGTTTCGGCGCTGGCCGACAAGTTCGTCAAGGACCCGCACGAGGTGGTCAAGCCGGGCGACGTGGTGCGTGTCAAGGTGCTGGAAGTCGATGTCCCCCGCAAGCGGATCGCGCTGACCATGCGGATGGGCGACACCCCGGTCAAGAAGGAGGCGGCGGCGCCCGCTCCCCGTAAATCCGACGCGCCGCGGCCACAACAGCGCAAGGCCGAGCCCGCCTTCGCCGGTAACGCCTTGGCCGAGGCGTTTTCACGCGCCAAGAAACGCTAGGACCCCGATGATGCGCGCCCTTCGCCCGTTGCTGTTGGTTCTGTTGGCAGGATTGGCCTTGCCCGCCGTCGCGCGGGCGGCGGGGTCGTCGGATCAGGCGGTCGAGGTCGGCATTCTGGCAACGTTGAGCGGCCCGCAGGGCATCGCGGGGCAGGACGTGGCCGACGGATTCAATCTGGCGCTCAAGCAATTGGGCGGGCGCTTTTCCAACCAGGAAATCCGGGTGACGGTGGCCGACGACAAGGGGTCGCCCGACGGGGTGTTGGCGGCTTGGCGCGATTTGCAGGAGCAAGACCGCCTCGACGTGGTGGTGACCAGTTTGGTTCCCGCCTCGCTGGCGACCGTGATGCCGGCCTTGACGGCGGCGCGCGTGTTCGTTCTGAACACCCAACCGGCGTCCGTCGGATTTTCGGGCGGCAATTGCTCGGCCGCCTTGTTTGATCTGGGCGGGCAGGCCGAAGGCGTGTTCGAGGCGACCGCCACGCAAATGACCGCCGATCATGTGCGCCGGGTGGCGGTGATCGGTCCCGACAGCGTGGTGACCGACGAGGCGGTGGCCGCCTTCAAGCGGGCCTTTCCCGGCGAGGTGGTTTTGGTGCTGAAGCACCGTCACGGCTATCCGCTGTTCGACGCGGAGATGACGGCGATCCAGGGTGCCAAGCCCGACGCCCTCTTTTCCGTGCTGACCGGCGGGACTGGCGGCGCCTTCGTGCGCGCCTGGGACGCGGCGCAGATGAAAGCCGACTACCCGCTCTATGGCCTTTGGACGGCGTTCGAGCGGATGGCGCTGCCCGCGATGGGCGACGCGGCCTTGGACGTCGCCACCGTTGCCCCGTGGTCGGCGGACCTGGACAGCCCGGTCAACAAACGTTTCGTCGGCGAGTTCGAGGTCGAGTACGGTCGGCCGGCCACCGGCTGGGCGGTCACCGGCTTCGACGCCGCGATGGCGCTGGACGCCGCCCTGAAGACCACCAAGGGCCGCACCAACGATGGCGAGGCGGTGCGCTGGGGCCTGCGCCGCGCCGAGTTCGCCTCGCTGCGCGGCGCGTTCCGCTTCAACACCAACCATTTCCCGATTCAAACCTATTATCTGCGCAAGGTGACGCACGACCAGCGGGGGCGGCTGGTCAACGAAATGCGCGGCATTGCCTATAAGGATTGGCGCGACCGCATGGCCCCGGCCTGCCCGATGCGCTGGGAACTTCCGCTGGCCGATCCCAAGGCCAAACCGGCGAAAAAGCCGTGACGGCAACCGGTGACGCGGCTACCATCGCCGCATGACCGTCTGTATCGCCATCCGTCACGTCGCCTTCGAGGATCTGGGTACCCTTGCCGGTATTTTGGCCGAACAAGGGGTGGAGGTCCGTTATCTGGAAGCCGGGGTCGATGACCTGTCGGCGATCGATCCCTTGGCCGCCGATCTGCTGGCGATCCTGGGCGGTCCGATCGGCGCCTACGAAGACGATCTTTATCCCTTTCTTGCCGATGAAATCCGCCTGTTGGAACAACGTCTTGCCGCCGGACGGCCGGTGATCGGCTTTTGCCTGGGCGCCCAATTGATGGCGCGCGCCCTGGGCGGACGGGTTCATCCCAATCCGGCGGGCAAGGAAATCGGCTGGTCGCCCGTGACCCTGACCAGCGCGGGCGCCGCTTCGCCCTTGAACGCCTTGAACGGCGTGCCGGTGCTGCATTGGCACGGCGACACCTTCGAGCTTCCGGCGGGGGCGGTGCTGCTGGCCTCGACCGCGATCACCCCGCATCAGGCGTTTTCGGTGGGCAAGCACGGTTTGGGGCTGCAATTCCACCCCGAGGTGACGGCCGCCGGTCTAGAACGCTGGTTCATCGGCCATGCCGCCGAGATTTCGGCGACGACCGGCGTTTCGGTACCCGATTTGCGTGCGCAAACCGCGCGGCATGCGCCCTCCTTGGAAAAAGCGGGGCGGGCGATGCTGGCGGGGTGGCTTTACGATGCCTTGGGTGGGGTAGTATAGTTCGCTTCGAACACAGTCGAGCAATGCGAGGGGCGCCGTGGCCGATACGTTGAACGAGGAAGACGTCGCGCGGCTTTTGGCCGATCCCAGCGCCCAGACGCGGGCCGAGGTCGCGGAAAAGATCGCGGGCCAACATCCGGCCTTGAGCGAGTCCGAACGCCGGATGGCCGAGGATATCTTTCGCCTGATGGTGAAGGACGCCGAGGTGCGGGTCCGCCAGGCGCTGTCGCGTCAGCTTAAAGAAAACCGGATGATCCCGCACGACGTGGCGCTGGCCCTGGCCCGCGATGTCGAGGCGGTGTCGCTGCCGATGCTGCAATATTCGGACGTTCTGTCCGACGAGGATCTGATCGAGATCGTCCGCAGCCAAGGCCCGGCCAAGCAAGAAGCGGTCGCCAAGCGCGCCCATGTGTCGGCCGGTGTCGCCGACGTTCTGGCCGATACCCATAACGAAACCGTGGTCGCGGCCCTGGTCGCCAATCCGGGCGCCGAGATCTCGGAAGCCACCTTGACCCGGGTGGTCGAGGAATTCGGCAAGTCCGACGTGGTGGGCAAGCCCTTGTCCGACCGCCGCAATCTGCCGGTAACCGTCGCCGAGCGGCTGATGGAGCGGGTGTCGGAGAATATCCGCAAGCACCTGTCTGGCCGCACCGATCTGTCGCCGGAACTGGCGGCGGCGCTTTTGGTGCATGCCCGCGAGATGGCGGTGCTGGGGCTGACCGAATCGGTCACCGACGTGGTGCGGCTGGTCGATCACCTGTTGCGCAATGGCCGTTTGACACCGTCGATCATTCTGCGCGCCGTGTGCATCGGCGATTTGACCTTCTTCGAAACCGCGCTGGCCCGTCTGGCCGGTCAAAGCCTGGAAAACACCCGGGCGCTGATTCACGACCGCGGCCCGCGCGGTTTCGAGGCGCTGTTCGCCAAGGCGCGTCTGCCCGCCGGCTATTTCACGGCGATGCGCGCCGCCGTCGATGTGTCGCACGATCTTGCCTATGACGGCGGCCCGAACGACCGCGAGCGTTTCTCGCGCAAGATGATCGAGCGCATCTTGACCCAATACGGCGATCTCGGCGTGCGCTTCGAGAACGACGATCTGGAATATCTGCTGGCCCGGATGTCGCACCTTCCGGCGGTACCGGACACCCATTAGGCGGGGCTTGAGGGATATGGCGACAAGCGAAGCGGACGGCCGCAAGCAGATCATCCGGACCATCAAGGGGCCGGTGATCGAGCGATTGGTTGCGCTGATTCCGGCCTTGGGGCAGTACGAGACCCCCTATTCAACCGTGATGCAAAGCCCGGATCTGCTGTACGGCTGCTTGATGCTGTTCAAGGAGAAGCGCGAGGAATTCCAAGATCTTCTGGTCGATGAGGCCGACAGTCCGGTTACCGACGACGATGCTCCCTTGCGCTGTGACCGCTCGATCAACCAGATCATCGGCATGGTGGTGCGGTCGGGCTGTAAGGCCTATGCCGACCAACGCTGGAGCGATAACGCCGCCGACCAGCAAGCGCCGGTCCTCAAGCCGGAGGTCAAATCGCTGCTGACGCGCCTCGCCGATCTGGTGCATGGCAAATGGGGCGACGCCGAGCTGCCGAAACCGACGGTCGGCCACGCCCAGAAATTCTATGCGGCGATCAACGATCATCTGAGCTTCGATTGGCAAGTGCCTCTGATTCCCCACTTCGCCGAATTGCCGGTCAAACTGCTGGTCGAGCTGGGGGCGGGCTGCACCGCGCTGCACAACCCGGAAGCGATCGCCCAGTTGGCCGATATCGGGCGCCACAACATGGAACAGGCGCGCAAGATCTTGTCCGACACCATGATGCGCGAAATGCTCGACACCCAGCCCTTGGCGGCCAAGGGGGTGGCCTTCCTGGGCAAGGAACGCTACGAATTCCTGCACGGCGCCGTCTACGAGAAGATGGGCGAGAAGTTCTGGCAGATGTGCATCGACTGCGATCGCCTGGAGGCGATGGAAGACAAGAACGCCAAGGATCTGGAGCAGATGGCGGAGCAGTTGCACCTGATCGGCGGCGAAACCATCGAGCGGATCTTGCAACACCTGCCGTTCCATCACATTCCGATCTTCCTGAATGTGGCGCTGGAACGGTTGGGCGAGGAAAAATTCGTCGAGATTTTCGGCCCCGACGGCAACAAGAAATTGATCAAGATTTTCTGCGAGAAGGCCGCCGCCTATAAGCTGGATCCGGCCGAACCGCTGGAGGATTTGCGCCGCCGCCTGCCCGACGTGTTCGGCGCCTATCTGCGCGCCCCGGCCGCCTTCGAAAAGGGGTTATGACCGCGTCCTTGGCCGCAGACTCTCGCAGGGGTCGGGCCGTTCGGTTCTTTCGGTGAAAATAATCACATCGAACGGTTCGTCTTGATATTGGCGGGGATCGGGGCGGCTGGGATCAACCTCGCGCAGGCCGATCGACAGGGCTTTCGTGCCCGGCGGCAGATAGAGCGGCACGCCCCGGTCGGTGCGGACATGGCCCGATCCGGCGATCAGCACCGCCGATCCTTGGGCCTTAAGCCCGAGGGCGATCTTTTCCGCCATCGCGCGGTCGCGGGCGCGTTGAACCCGCACCATGCCCGGCGCCATCGCCGCGGGCAGCAGGCCGCAATGACTTTCCTGGATGTCGTCCAGTTCCGATGAGGTGGGCGGACCGCCCGCGTCGGGGGTGGGATCGGAGATAATCCGCCGCGCTTCGTCACGGGTCACGCCAGCTCCGGCCAGAGGGGCGCCCGCCGTCAGCGCGGCGGTGATAATCGGCTGATAAAGCGGCCAATCCGGCCATCCCGAGTGGCGCCAGTCGAGGACCTCGCCCAATCCGGCGGCGTCGCCGGGGTGATCGCGAAGCCATTGGTCGAGTTGGGGCTGGCGCGCCGCGTCGATCATCTCGAACACCACCAGCGGATGGCGCTGGTTTTGCGCAAGGCGAAAAACAAGGTCCGCCTCGCGGTGGTGGTGCGTGGGGTTGTCGTGGGTTTCGCCGATCAAAACGGCGTCCGCCGCCAACATCTTGGCGGTCAGCTCGGCCTCGCCCAGCCAACGGTCTTGCGGCGGCGACCATATCCGCCCGGCCAGCGGACTCTCTAAATCAGTGCAGGCGGCCATCAACAGCACGGACAGGGTAGCGGCGGCCCAAAGGTTTCTCGTGCGCATAGGGTGAAGTCCTTATGGCTAAAATTGGTCGCATCGGACAGTTGATACTTTCGAAGTATGGCTTTACCATTTCAACTTTACCGGATGGGCGATTTGGACAGGTGATGTCGGATTTACGCAAAATCGAGGTATCGACCGGCGTGTTCTGGATCGAAGCCCCTTCGGTTGGCTCACGGATTTTGTGCGGTTGCCCGGCCGATTCCGTCAAGCATCTGATGAAAGGCGGCTTGATCGGGCCGCGCGGCGAAGGGGGCGTTCTTTTCGAGACCGGTCCCAACGCCATCTTGCTGTCCGATGTGATGGTGCAGAACGGCGCCTTCTCGAACTTGGCGGAATTCCCGGTTCTTCAGATGCTGTACCGTCAGGGCATGTTGCTGCCGGGCCATCCCGGCAATACCGGCGCCAAGCCGCTGCTGCTGGGGTCGCGTGCCGAAGTGACCGCCCAGATGCAATATATCCATCGCGGCAACTATGGTTTGATCAGCGAGGAGGAATTGCTGGAGGCCGGGGTGCCGTCGGCCGAGGCGCACGACATGATGCGCCTGAAACGGCGCTTCGCGTTTGGCGCGGTGCGCGATCCATCGGAACTTCTCGATACGGCGATCATTGAAAGCGGTTGGACGACGGTGCGGGGCGCGCTGGAGGTGCGGCGCGTGCGACTCAACGTCTTCGAGTTCGCGCTGGGCGACGCGCGTGAAGAGGTCGATCTTAATCTGAAGCCGTTCGAAACCTATCAAAGTCCGTATTCCCTGGATTATTTTTATATCCCGCGTGAATACTTCGCGGTCCTGCATTCGGGCGAGGGCGACGGCTGGGATATCAACCGCCCCAGCATGGGCTCGGTCCTGATGTTCCAAGGGCGGATCTATCTGATCGACGCCGGTCCCAACATTTTGAATACGTTGACCGCGCTGGGCATCGGCGTCAACGAGATCGAGGGGATTTTCCACACCCACTCGCACGACGATCACTTCGCGGGTTTGACCACGCTGATCCGCTCGGATCACCGCATCAAATATTACGCGACGCCGATGGTCTGCGCGGCGGTCTCGCGCAAGATGGCGGCGCTGGCCGGCATTCATCCGCAGGCCTTCGCCGATTACTTCGACGTCAAATATCTGATTCAGGACCAGTGGAACGATGTCGATGGGCTGGAGGTGCGCCCGATCTTCTCGCCGCATCCGGTCGAGACCACGATTTTCTTGTTCCGCGCGATGTGGGCAGGCGGCTATCGCACCTATGCGCATTACGCCGACATTTGCCGCCTCGACGTTCTGCGCGGCTTTATCACCGAGGATGCCAACGCCCCCGGCCTGTCGCCCGCGTTGTTTCAAAAGGTGGCCGAGGATTACCGCATTCCCGCCGACATCAAGAAACTCGATATCGGTGGCGGGCTGATTCACGGCGACGCGGCGGATTTCCAGGGGGATGCATCGGCCAAGATCATTTTGGCCCACACCGCCCTTGCCTTGACCGACGAGCAAAAAAAGGTCGGCCAGGGCGCCGCCTTTGGCGAGGTCGATGTGTTGATTCCGTCGGACGGCGATTTCATCGGCCGCTCGGCGCTGGAGGTGCTGGGCAGCACGTTTCCCGACGTGCCGCCCCACCAGATCCGGGTGCTGCTGAACAATCCGATGGTCACCTTCGCGCCGGGCGCCGTGCTGCTGGAGGAACGCCACGTTCCCGGCGCCGTGTGGATCCTGCTGTCGGGCGGGGTCGAGGCACTGTCGTCCGATGGCGGGGTGCGGAGCGTGCTGTCGGTGGGCTCGGTGGTGGGCGAGCTGGCGGCGCTGTTCGACACGCCCTCGACCGAAAGCTTTCGCGCCCAGGGCTATGTCAAGGCGTTGGAAGTGTCGCGCTCGCTGTTCGGCGAATTCGTCGCCCGCAATCATTTGCTCAAGGATATCTCGCGCTTGCAGGAGCGGCGCGAATTCCTGCAACGCACGTGGCTGCTGGGCGAGGTGGTCTCGACCAAAACCCTGACCGCGATCGCCCGTGAAATCCGCCAGGAAATTTTGGCGCATGGCCAAGTCGTCGATATTCCGGTCGATTCGATGGCGGTGGTGCTGCGCGGCCGGATCGGCCGCTTCATCGGCGAGCGGCGCATCGACACGGTGGGGCCCGGCGATTTCTTCGGCGAGGAAATGGCGGTGTTCTGGACCCCCAGCATGTTCCGCCTGAAAACCCTGGAAACGACCGAGATCATGGTGGTGCCCGCCGACGTGGTGGCGGGCGTGCCGTCGATCCGCTGGCGTTTGTTCGAGGCCTGGGGCAAACGGATGAGCGGCTTCGTCGAGGGCGAGGCGAAGGGGGCCGCCGCCGATCTGGTTTCGGGCTGGCGCGACGAATACCGGGTCAATGTGCTGGCGATCGACACCCAGCATCGCCGCCTGTTCGAGCTGATGACGGCGGCGACCGAAGTGGTCGAGGATGCCGATGCGCTGCTGGCCGCGCTGGACGCCTTGACCGAATACACCCGCTATCACTTCGGCGACGAAGAGGCGTTGTTTACCCGGGCCGGTTATACGCACGCGACCGCCCATCGGCGCAGCCACGCCCGTCTGATCAAGGAACTGGACCGTCTGCGCGCCGATTTCTCGGAAGGCCGCCGCTGCGGGCGGGCCGATCTCAGCGAATTCCTAGGTCAGTGGATGAAACGCCACTTCATCGAGGAAGACCGCTCGTTGGGGCAGTATCTGAATACCAAGGGGATTTATTGACTTATTCCGCCGCCCCGACCGAGCGCAGGTAGCGCGCGAACAGCTTGTCGGCGCTTAGGATATGGCCGGTCACCCAGTCGCACAGGATCTGGGCGAGGTCATCGCTCATCTTGCCGCCGTTCTCGGTTTTCAGCTGCTGCGCAAGGTGCGAGACCTGCTCGATCAGGTGCAGATGCTCGATCTTGTGGGCGTTGCGCTGGGGGTAGCCGTGCTCGGCCATCGCCCGTTCCTCGCGGCTGAAATGCGCCCAAGTGAAGTTGACGAGTTCGATGAACGCTTGGTTGACGCTGTCCGGGTCGCCGCCTTCGTTCGATACCGTGAATACCCGGTTCATCAATTCGGCTAGGCGGCGGTGATCGTCATCTATGAAGCCGACCCCCAAGGTCAACTCCTCTTTCCATCCCATGCAGTCGCTGCTCATCCCGGTTCCCTAAAACGGCTATATTCCGTAATCGGAATGTTACCATGCGATCGTTGCATAACGCCACCGGTACGCGGACAATACAACGATAATTTCTTTATTCCAGTCGGGAGGTAGCACGCCATGGTTGCGGTTATTCGATTGATTTCAGTTGGGGCCGTGGCCCTTGTTCTTTCCGGGTGTTCCCTGCCGCCTCCCGATCAACCGGCCTATAAGGCGACGATGGGCCGCTTTCTTGGCTTGGTGGTGACCTGTGAATGTTCCGACATCACCGCCGAACAGATGTTGACGGATTATCCCAAGGCGGTGGCCGGGCATTACAGCGATGCCGAAATCGCCTCGATGAAGGGGTTTGTCAAGTTGGGGCTGTCCGAGCGCTGGAACAATCAGATGCAGATCTGCGGCGACATCTGCGACAAGACCTGCATGGTCAATTCGGTGGCGCTGCCGCTGGGCGGGCGCACCACGCCGGGGGTCGCGCCGTGTCTGCCTTCCGAACGCGACATCCATATCGACCCGCCGCTGACCAGCCTGGGTGGCAGCGGAGCGGATTAATAATGCGGCGGGGGCTTCTCGTCTTGCGGCGAGCGGCCCCAACCAGCCTCGGCCTCGCCCAGCCGCTCGCGCAGATGGCGGATCTGGGCGGTCAAGCGATCGATCGCGGCGGCTTGCGCGGACAGAATGTCGGATACCTCCTCGGCCATCCGTTCGTGATGGGCGAGGCGGATTTCGAGGTCGATCAGGCGTTGGTCGAGGGAGTCGCGGGTCATGGGCCGGCGATCATGCGCTTGGCCGGGGCGAATTGCAAATCGGGCGGATGGGGGCGCCGCCATCGGCCTTGATCTTTTTTGGGCATCACCGGCCGTGCTATGGTGCGCGGGCGTTAACAGCGAAAGGCCGTGAAGGATGTCCGACCCATCGAGCATCAAAGTGATCGCGTTCAAGCTGGCCGGGCCGTTGGCCGCGGCCTGGGCGGTTTATTGGCTGTGGGGAACGCGCGCGGACATGGCGAATTGGCTGGACCAAGGCGACTACAGCAATGTGGCCTTCACCGTGCTGGTCGGGTTGGCCCCGATCGCGGGTTGGCTGCATGCGGCGTTTCGCCCCAAGGCGTGAGCGGGCCAAGGAAATCAGCGATCGCGTCCCGCATCTTGTGGCATAAGGGGCCGCCCATTCCACGAGAGCCCCGCCGCACATGATTCGCTTCGACACCATCAGCAAGCAGAACAGTCACCGGATCCTTTTTTTCGAGGCGTCCGCCGCGCTTAACCGGGGTGAGAAAGTCGGACTTGTCGGTCCCAACGGTGCCGGCAAGACCACGCTGTTCCGGATGATCGTCGGCGACGAGGTGCCGGACGAGGGCCAGGTGGCGGTCGAGAAGCAGGTCTCGATCGGCTATTTCAATCAAGATGTCGGTGAAATGTCCGGCCGTAGCGCGGTCGCGGAAGTGATGGACGGAGCCGGGCCGGTCAGCAGCGTGGCGGCGGAATTGGCCGAGCTCGAAGCCGCCATGGCCGATCCCGGCCGTGCCGACGACATGGACGCGATCATCGAGCGCTATGGCGAAGTGCAGGCGCGTTTCGAGGAACTGGGCGGCTACGAGCTGGAGGGGCGGGCGCGCGAAGTGCTGGCCGGGCTCAGCTTCAGCCAGGAGATGATGGACACCGACGTGGGCGCCCTTTCGGGCGGCTGGAAGATGCGCGTCGCACTCGGCCGTATCTTGCTGATGCGGCCCGACGCCATGCTGCTCGACGAGCCCAGCAACCACCTGGACATCGAAAGCCTGATCTGGCTGGAGGAATTCCTGAAGGGCTATGAAGGCGCCCTGCTGATGACCTCGCATGATCGCGAATTCTTGAACCGGATTGTCACCAAGATCATCGAGATCGACGGCGGATCGCTGACCACCTATTCCGGCGATTACGAATTCTACGAGGGACAGCGGGCGCTGAACGAAAAGCAGCAGCAAGCGCAATTCGAACGCCAGCAAGCCATGCTGGCGAAGGAGCTGAAATTCATCGAGCGCTTCAAGGCCCGGGCCTCGCACGCATCGCAGGTTCAAAGCCGGGTGAAGAAGCTCGATAAGATCGAGCGCTTCGAGCCGCCCAGGCGCCGCCAGACCGTGTCGTTCGAGTTTCCACCGGCACCGCGCTCGGGCGAGGATGTCGCGGTGCTGCGCAACGTGCACAAGGGTTATGGCAGCCGGGTCATTTATCAAGGGCTCGACCTGGTGATCCGCCGCAAGGAGCGCTGGTGCGTCATGGGGATCAACGGCGCGGGCAAATCGACGCTGCTGAAGCTGGTGACCGGCACGACCCAACCGGATTCCGGGACCGTCGCGGTCGGCGCCAGCGTCAAGATGGGCTATTTCTCGCAGCACGCGATGGAATTGCTGGATGGCGGCGCGACGGTGTTCGAGTCGCTGGAAGGGGCTTTCCCGCAGGCGAATCAGGGATCGCTCCGGGCGCTGGCCGGCTGTTTCGGTTTTTCCGGCGACGATGTCGAGAAGAAATGCCGGGTCCTGTCGGGTGGAGAAAAAGCCCGGCTGGTGATGGCGGTCATGCTCTACAACCCGCCGAATTTCCTGGTGCTCGACGAGCCGACCAATCACCTCGATCTCGATACCAAGGAAATGTTGATCACGGCGCTGGCGGGTTACGAGGGCACCATGCTGTTCGTGTCGCACGACCGGCATTTCCTGGCCACCCTGTCGAACCGGGTGCTGGAACTGACCCCGGACGGCATACACCAGTATGGCGGCGGCTATACCGAATACGTGGCGCGGACCGGGCAAGAGGCACCGGGGCTACACGGCTGATCGTTATAAGGCGTGGGGGTTACTTCAAGCGAAAATGGTTGCGGATCGCGAGGCCGAGCAGGAAGAACCACACGAAGCCGAGGATGGTCTGTACGGCGGCAATCACCTTCGCCCCGTGGGACAGGTGGTTGATGGTCTCGGCGCTGATCAGATCCTTGCGGAAGCCGAATAGGGAAAAGGTGTTGGCGAAACTCAGCGCCAGGGCGTGGATGGCTTGCGACGCCTCGGGGACCTTGATGTAGAGGGACAGGCCGAAATACGGAAGTTGAAAAACAGTCCCGATCAGGAGGGTGGCGAGAAGGCCGAGCGCCGGGCGATGAATGCCTCGCCCGTAGTCGCTGGTGAGGCCATATAGAAAAACGAAGATACCGTAGGCCGACCACTTGCCACGTTGAATGCGCCGGGAGGCAAGTTCGAGGGCGAAGAAATCCATTTCGTCCTCGTGCTTCTTTAGCCGGTCCATTTCCAGCTTCAGGCGTTCGTAGGCGGTGATGAAGTCGTCGGCATCCGAGACGGTGCTGGGAAGCGGCCAAGCGGCGCGGTCTCGGTTCCAGGTCGTTCCTTCATGCAGCTTTGCGTTGAAAAACGCCGGTGGAAAGCCGTTGAATGTGGCGCGGGCGAAAGTAGTTCTGCCCCTCAAGTCGGCATTCACAAAAAACACCTCCCTGCGGAAATTGGCGCGCTCGAAATCGACATAGCCGGAAAACGTGGCATCAAAGAAGCTGACTGGGCCGGAGAAGGCGGCGTCGTGGAAGTTGGCAAACCAGGAGAAGGCGGCACGTTTAAAGGTGGCATTTCCAAAGACGGAGGTGTACCCGAAGTTTGCGTTGCCGGAAAAGGTGGCCTCAGAGAAGTTGGCGGCACGGGAGATCGAAGCTTTCTGAAAATGCGCATGGCCGGAGAAAGCGGCGCTGGAGAAAATGGCATTGCCGCGGAAGGCGACGCTACGGAAGTTTGCGTCGCCCGAAAAGGCTGCGCCGTTGAAGACGGCATCATCGGAGAAGCTAGCGCTGTAGAAGCTGGCCGCGCTGGGGAAAATGAACCCGCTCGCCTGGAAAGAGCGATAAAATTCCGTCCAGGAAAAATCAATTTCGGTCGCCAAGGACAGCAGCGCGTCGAGGTTCTTTCCTCCGCTACGCCGCAGGAAGTTATCCTCTAGCGCGTGCCATTCAACCGGCGTGAAGGGGGAGAAATCTCCGTCGGCCCGTTTGCCCGATTTTGCGAAGCGGGTGAGGTTTTCGCGGCCGTTGGCCCGCTTCACCATGATGCGGTTCCACGTCACGCGATTGCGCCCCTGGAGCCCGTCATCATTATCGTCGGGTACGCCATAAAGTGTCGCCAGACAATACCAGGGATTGTCCTCCGCCTTGATCATCCGCCTTTCGGTCTGCGCGTCGTTCATGGCCCAGGTTTATCCCGGCAACCCGTCGTCGCCGTACAGGTCGTCGGGCGACATTGGCGGTGTGTCTGCCATCTGGGTGGCGCACCGCAGGGAGATGGTTCGTAAATCCCGGAGCCGATTCGCCGTCTTGCTGTCGTCCCGTCCGGTTTGCACCGTGGCCCTGTCCGCATCGTGGTTTTCGGAGGTGATGGTCATCAATCAACTATGCCGTGAACCGGTGGCCGGTTCAACCATCGCGCCGACGAAAGGCATGTTGCTTACCGGACCCCCTCTACGGCGATTGGGTGGAACGGAAACGCTTGATGATGTTGGCGCACCAATTCGGCAGGTCGTGCTCTTCAAGACGGACCTTGTGAAGGCGCCCGTTGACGAAGGTCGCCGCATGGCGAAGGTCCCGCGCCTTGTCGGCAGCCTTCGCAGTGGATACCGGATCGTTCCACCCGTCGAAGTCAGACTGGGCGATCTCGTCGGGGTTGCTCCATTCTCCGCGCAGGTATCCGTTTTCTCTCAAGACCCAGACCAAGGTCGTTTTCCCGGAACCATTTGGCCCGGCGACGACGACAACTTCCGGCTTGCGGTCAGCCTCAATCACGCGACCGAGCCGAAGACGGCGGCCTGGGTCCCCGGGTGTCCTCGAAGGAGATGCTGTCGGCGATCGAGCGCTTGTAGTCGGCCTCCGCCTTGGCGACTTTTTCGTGGAAGGCGGCCTGGACCCGTTCGAGCATCTTCTGGTCTTCCTCGGCGATACGCACCGTGTCGGCGTCTTGCATGATGCTCTCCGACCTGTCTTAAGGGGCGGCGGATGAGGGGATCCCTGGCCTCATCCGCCGTCTTTCCCGTCCCTTTACTCCGCCTTCGGCGGAGCGGCTTGGGTGCCCGACATCAGGCGCAGCTGGGCGAAGCGGCGGCGGATGTTGACTTCGGCTTCCTGGACCAGCCCCTTGAAGCGGTCCGGGGCGGCGCGCTCGACCGAGGTGAAGCGGCTTTCGGCCTTGAGGAAGTCGTACAGATCGCCGACCGGTTCCGAGCTGTCCAGGGTCAGCGGGCTTTCGTCGGTGCCCAGCTTGCGCGGGTCCCAACGGTACAGCGGCCAATAGCCCGACTGCACCGCCAGCTTTTGTTGATCCAGCCCATCTTCCATTCCATAGCCGTGGGCGATGCAATGCGAGTAGGCGATGATCAACGACACCCCCGGCCACGACATCGCCTCTTGGAAGGCGCGGACGGTTTGGATGTCCTTCGAACCGAAGGCGACGTTGGCGACGTAAACGTCGCTGTAGGCCATCGCCATCAAGCCCAAATCCTTCTTGCCGCGCGCCTTGCCGGCGGTGGCGAACTTCGCCGTGGCCGCCAGCGGGGTCGATTTCGAGGCCTGACCGCCGGTGTTGGAATACACCTCGGTATCGAGCACCAGGATGTTGACGTTCTTGCCGGTCGAGAAGACGTGGTCGAGACCGCCATAGCCGATGTCGTAGGCCCAGCCGTCGCCGCCGACGATCCACACCGATTTCTCGACCAGATAGTCGGCCATTTGGGCCAAGGTCACGGCTTCGACCGCGCTGTTCCCCGACAGAGCCCGTTGCAGATCATCGATCCGCAGGCGCTGGGCGGCGATCAGGGCATCGTCCGACTGGTCGGCATGGATGATCTCGTTGGCCAGCTTTTCGGGCACGGCACCCTTGGCGACCAGACCTTGCAGCAGGATGCGGGCGAAGGCCTTGTGGCTATCGACCGACAGGCGGAAGCCGAAGCCGAATTCGGCGTTGTCCTCGAACAGCGAGTTGGCCCAGGCCGGACCACGGCCGCTGGCGTTGGTCGCATACGGGGTGGTCGGCAGATTGCCGCCATAGATCGACGAACAGCCGGTGGCGTTGGCGATCAACAAGCGGTCGCCGCACAACTGGGTCAGCAGCTTGATGTACGGGGTCTCGCCGCAGCCGTTGCAAGCCCCCGAGAACTCGAACAAGGGCTGCATGAACTGCGCGGTCTTGACCGTCGGCTTGGGCAGACGGGTGCGATCAACCTCGGGCAGCGCCTTGAAGAAGGCCCAGTTGTCGATCTCGTCCTTCAGGATCGGCTGCTTTTCCGCCATGAACAGGGCGGTGCGGCTGGGGTCCTTCTTGTCCTTGCCGGGGCAGACCTTGACGCACAGATGGCAGCCGGTGCAATCCTCGGGCGCCACTTGGATCATGTAATCCTCGCCCTTGAATTCCGGCCCCTTGTAGGGGACGTGCTTCAAGGTGCCGGGCGCGGTGGCGAAGGCGTCGGGAGCGGCGGTCTTGGCGCGGATCGCGGCGTGCGGGCAAACCATCGCGCACTTGTTGCACTGAATGCACAAGGACGGTTCCCACACCGGGATTTCGGCGGCGATGTTGCGATGCTCGTACTGGGCGGTGGCCATCGGCCAGGTGCCATCGACCGGGAAGGCCGAAACCGGCAGCAGATCGCCCTTGCCCGCCAGCATCACCGAGGAAACCCGCTGGACGAAATCCGGGGCGTCGGCCGGAACGATCCGGGGCTTGTGGCGGGTGGCGGTGACGGCGGTTTGCGCCGGCAGCTTTTCCATGGCGGCGATCGACTGATCGACCGCCTCGTAGTTCTTCAGAACGATCGCCTGCGACTTGCGGCCATAGGTCTTTTCGATCGCCTTCTTGATGTGGGTGATCGCCTCGTCCTTGGGCAGCACGCCCGACAGGGCGAAGAAGCAGGTCTGCATGATGGTGTTGATGCGGCTGCCCATGCCGGTGGCCATGGCCACCTTGCGGGCGTCGATCACATGGACGTCGAGCTTCTTGGAGACGATCTCGTCTTGAACCTCGCGGGGCATGTAGTCCCACACCTCGTTCGCCGGATAGGGCGAATTGAGCAGGACGGTGGCGCCCGGACGGGCGAAGCTCAGCACGTCGTACTTGTCGAGGAAGACGAAGTGGTGGCAGGCCACGAAGTCGGCTTGCTCAAGCAGATAGGCCGAGCGGATATGGTCCTTGGCGAAGCGCAGATGCGAAATGGTGATCGCGCCCGACTTCTTCGAGTCGTAGACGAAATAGCCTTGGCCCTGGAACCCCGCCTGTTCGGCGATGATCTTGATCGAGTTCTTGTTGGCGCCGACCGTGCCGTCCGACCCCAGGCCGAAGAACACCGCCGACTTCATGCCGGGCTGATCGACGTGGAAGCCACCATCGACGTCCAGCGACAGGCCGGTGACGTCATCGACGATGCCGACCGTGAAGCGGCGCTTCGGCGCGGCCTTGGCCAACTCGTCATACACCGCCTTGACCATCGCCGGGGTGAATTCCTTCGAGGCCAGACCGTAACGCCCGCCGATCACCACCGGGTCCGCGCCGGTGCGCAGGCCGGTCGCCTTGGCTTCGGCCAGGGCGGCGACGATGTCGAGATACAAGGGCTCGCCGATGGAGCCCAGTTCCTTGGTGCGGTCGAGAACCGCGATCGACTTGACGCTGGCGGGCAGTGCCTTGATCAGGCCCTCGATCGAGAACGGACGGTACAGGCGGACCTTGATCACGCCGATCTTGGCACCCGCCGCGTTCAGGGCATCGACCGTCTCGTGCACGGTTTCGGCGCCCGAGCCCATGATCACGATGACCCGGTCGGCCTCGGGGTGGCCGTGATAGTCGAACGGGCGGTAGCGGCGCCCGGTCAGGGCGGCGAATTTGTCCATCGCCTCCTCGACATGGCCGACGCAGGCCGGATACCAGCCGTTGCGCGCTTCCTGGGTCTGGAAGAAGGTGTCGGGGTTGGCCGACGAGCCGCGCAGCACCGGATGATCGGGCGATAGCGCGCGGGCGCGGTGGGCGGCGATCGCCTTGGCGTCGAGCAGGCCCAACAGATCGTCGTTGGTCAACTCCTCGATCTTGGCGACTTCGTGCGAGGTGCGGAAGCCGTCGAAGAAATGAATGAACGGCACGCGCGAGGTCAGCGTCGCGGCATGGGCGACGGCGGCCATGTCGTGCGCCTCTTGCACGGAGCTGGAGGCCAGCATGGCGAAACCGGTCTGGCGGCAGGCCATCACGTCGGAATGATCGCCGAAGATCGACAGCGCGTGGGTGGCCAGCGTGCGGGCACTGACATGCATGGTGAACGCGGTCAATTCCCCCGCGATCTTGTACATGTTGGGGATCATCAGCAGCAGGCCCTGCGACGCCGTGAAGGTCGTCGCCAGCGAACCGGCTTGCAGGGCACCGTGCACCGCGCCGGCGGCACCACCCTCGCTCTGCATTTCCGATACCTCGGGCACCAACCCCCAGATATTCGTGCGGCCCTCCGACGACCACTGCTCCGCAAATTCGCCCATCGTCGATGAGGGAGTGATCGGATAGATCGCTGCGACCTCGCTGACGCGGAAGGCAACCGATGCACACGCCTCGTTGCCGTCAACCGTGATCAATGCCCGCTTTTCCATGATCGTCTTTCCGTTTTTCCGGTTATTGTCCATTCCGAAAGCGCCGCAGAATATTCTTGCCCGCACCCAAAGTGCAAGCGGCTTTGGATGACGACATTTAGATGGGTGTCATATACACCTTTTGCACCCCCCGTTCGTGGCGGTCGTGTGACGTTTGCGGGTTGGATTCCGGCCACCTCCAGGGGTATGGTGCCTGGGGCATAATGGCGGTGTGAAAACGGCGAGGGCCGAGACAGGATCATGGCGCGCATTCGTCTTTTGGTGGTCGATGATTCCGAATTCATCTTGATGGTGATTCGCAAGCTGATCGAGCGCGAGGCCGACATCGAGATCGTCGGCGAGGCCCGCAACGGCCGGGCCGCGCTGGAACTGGCGCGAAGCCTTAAGCCCGACGTCATCACGATGGATGTCCGGATGCCCGATATGGACGGTGTTGCCGCCACTCGGGCGTTGATGGCCGATTGTCCGGTGCCGGTGGTGATGGTCAGCGCCCTAACCCAGGAAGGGGCGGAAACCACGCTGAACGCGATGGCCGCCGGGGCCGTCGATTTCCTGGCCAAGGTCAACGGCGCGTCCAGCACCGACATGGTGCGGTTCTCCGCCGAACTTTTGGAGAAAATCCGGGCTTGGGGCCGGCGTGGCGCGAGGAAGCCCGCGCCCGCGCCCGCGTCGGCGCGGCCGTTGCGCACGTTGGGGGCCGTGCGGATGGATTTGATCGCGGTCGGGGTATCGACCGGCGGGCCGGACGCGGTTCGCACGCTGTTGGAATGCTGCGGCCGGTTGCGCGCGCCGATGGTCATCGCCCAACATATGCCGGCTTACTTCACTGGCGCGTTCGCCAAGGCGTTGGCCCGCGATACCGGACTGACGGTGCGTGAGGGCGCCGACGGCATGGAGATCGAGGCCGGAACCGTCACCATTCTTCCCGGCGGACGCGATTCCGTGTTGGAAATGGCCGGGGCGGGGCGGAGCCGAATCGGTCCCGGCAACGAAAAGAACGCGCTGGTTCATCCCAGCGCCGATCTTCTATTCGAGACCGCGGCGCGGGTCGCCCCCTCGGTGGTCGGCGTGATTCTCACCGGCATGGGCCGCGACGGATCGCGCGGGGCGGGCTTCTTCGCTCAAAAGGGTTACCCTGTTCTTGTGCAGGAACCGTCCTCGTGCGTGGTTGGCGGCATGCCGTCATCGGCGATCGAGGCCGGGGTGGCGTCACACGTTCTTACCCTTGAGAAAATCGCCCAGACCCTCGCGCAATGGGATCGCGGCCTTTAGGGTGCATACCCTATCCGTTTGCGCATACCGCCTACGTCTTTCGATATGTCAAATTAGCTTGCATAAGGTAATTGGCTTGCGCTATCCAGTGTCACAACATCCGGTTGCCGTGATGGCCTTGAAGCGGGCGGGTTCACAACCTACATCATGGTGACGGTTCAACGATGACAATAAGGATTGGCAATGACCGCGCTTTCCAGCGAAACAACCCCCAGCGGCCGCCGCCGCTCTAGCCGTGGCCGCACCCCGTCGGGTAAGCCCAACCCCATTGATGTTCATGTGGGGGGGCGTGTCCGCCTTCGCCGCACCCTTTTGGGAATGAGTCAGGAAAAGTTGGGCGAGGCGTTGGGCCTCACCTTTCAGCAGGTTCAGAAATACGAACGCGGCGCCAACCGGATCGGCGCGTCGCGCCTGTTCGACCTGTCGCGCGTTCTCGACGTGCCGGTCAGCTTCTTCTTCGACGATATGTCGGGCGAGGTCGAGCAGCTGTCGCCCCGCCTGATGGCCGGTTTGACCGAGGAACCCGAAGCCTTCGATCACGATCCGATGACCAAGCGCGAAACCCTGGAACTGGTGCGGGCCTATTACCGCATCACCGACCCCCAGGTCCGGCGGCGGGTTTTGGATTTGGCCCGCGTTTTGGGCGTTGTGCCTCCGGCGGCCGGGGAAGGGCGCGCCTGAGGTTGCTTTTTAGCCGCGCGACAGGCTGTCATGACAATTCGGCATGGCAGCCTGCGCCGTCGCGTGCGACTTTTTGTATTTTTTGCAAGAAGCCTAGGGTTTTCACCGCTATCGCTGGTGGCATGCCGAATGCATATTAGCAGGCATGCACCTAGAAACGTTCATCGAGCGTAGCCGCCTTGCCCCCTCCGTCGCCGGTTTGGTGACCGAGTTTAAATCGGCTTTGTCCGATCTCGGCTTCGATTACGTCGCCTGCGCCGCCTTCGGGGGGCATGCCCTTTACAAAAGCGATCTACCCGCGCCGGTTCTGCTGGCCGATTATCCGCAAGCTTGGATCGATCGCTATGTCGAGGCCAATTATATCGCCATCGATCCGGTGGTGGTGCGCGCCCCCTTCGCGCGGGTCGCCTATAGCTGGGACCAACTGGACAATTTGAACGAACGCCAACGGCTTTTTTTCGCCGAAGCCGCCGAGGCTGGCTTGCGTCAAGGTGTTTCCGTGCCGTTGCACGGCCCGAACGGCGAGTTGTTTCTGGTCAGCGCCGCCAGTTCGCGGGCGGGAAACGTGGCCTCGCGCCATGTGGCGGCGGTGCAATTGCTGGCGACCCAGTTTCATTCGGCCTATGTCGGTCTGGTTCGCGCCGACGACGCGCCGCCGGTTCATCTGACTGACCGCGAGCGGGAATGCCTGCTGTGGAGCGCGCGCGGCAAGTCGTCCTGGGATATCGGGACGATCCTGAAAATTTCCGAAAACACGGTGAACTTCCATATTAAGAACGCAACGGCTAAACTAGGCGTGGCAAACCGTTTGATGGCGATCGTCAAGGCGATACGGCTTGGGTTGGTGTCCCCTTAAAGGTTGATTTTTCGTGGGTGGATTGTGATCGACGTCGTAACCGTTGGAAATTCGCATTTGTTCGGCGACGTGTTGGCCTCGCAGTATCGCCTGCGCTACCGCGTGTTCGTCGAGCGGGAAAAATATGACGTGCCGAGCTGGGGTGATATGGAGTTTGACCAGTTCGACACTCCGGCCAGCACCTATCTGATCCGGCGCGATGAACAAGGCCAGGCGCGGGCGATGGCCCGGCTGATCCCCACCGAAACCCCCTATATGATCGCCAGCCTGTGGCCGTATTTGCTGGAGGACGGCAAACCGCCCCGCTCGTCGAAGGTGTGGGAGGCGACCCGCTTCGCCTGCGATCATGAATTGGATGCCGAAACACGCGCCCTGTATATGGGCGAGCTGATCTCGGGCTGCCTGGAATTCGCCCTGCGCAACGGGATCGAGCGGTATGTCTGCGTGTTGAAGGGCAAGCAGCTGCCGCGCATCCTGTCGTCGGCGGGCTGCGACGTGGCGCCGATCGGCCCGGCTTCGTCGGTCGGGCATTTTCCGGTGGTCGCCAGCCGCGTCGCGGTGACCGAGGAATCGCTGTTCCGGGTGCGCGCGCTGAAGGGTGTCAGCGGCGACGTGCTAAACGCGCCTTGATCCAGGCGAGGATCGGGGCTTGCCGGGTGGCCGCGTCGTCCGGCAAACCGCCCCGTCCGTCGTCGCGCAGCCAGACATAGAGTGCCGGAATGGCCAGCAGCGTCAGCATGGTCGAGGAGGCCAGCCCGAACACCAGGCTGATCGCCAAGCCCTGAAAGATCGGATCGGTCAGGATGAAGGCGCCGCCGATCATCGCGGCGGCGGCGGTCAGCACGATCGGCGCCACCCGGGTCGATCCCGCATCCAGCAGCGCCGTGCGCAAGGGCGCGCCTTCGCCCAAGCGATGGCGGATGAAATCGACCAACAGAATCGAGTTGCGGACGATGATCCCGGCCAAGGCGATGAAGCCGATCATCGAGGTGGCGGTAAAGGGGGCGCCGAACAGCATGTGGCCCAGCACGATGCCGATCAAGGTCAAGGGCACCGGCACCAGAACCACCAGCGGCAGCAGGAAGCTGCCGAACTGCGCCACCACCAGCAGGTATATGCCCAAAATCGCCACGGCGAAGGCCGCTCCCATGTCGCGGAAGGTGACATAGGTGATTTCCCATTCGCCGTCCCACAGCAAGGTGGGCTTGGACTCGTCCGTGGGCTGGCCGTGATAGGCGATGGCGACGGGCGCCCCGGCTCGCTTCAATTCGTCCTCGACCGCGAACATGCCGTAGATCGGCGCTTCCTTGCGGCCCGCCAGTTCGGCGGTGACCATTTCGGCGAAGCGGCCGTCGCGCCGGAAGATCGGCGGCGAGGCAGGTTCATACGACACCTGCACGACGTCGCCCAATTCGACGGTGCCGTGGCGCGACGGCACCGGGGTGGTCGCCAGCAATTCGCCCGGGTGGCGGTCGGACTTGGGCAAGGCGATGACGATGGCCTTGGGCGCCGCTCCCTCGCCCCGGTGGGAATAGCCGACCCGTACCCCGCCCATCAGGGCTTGGATGGTGTCATAGACCGCCTGTTGTTCGACGCCGAAGAATTCCAAGCGTTCCTGGTCGATTGAAATGCGCAGCCGTTCGGCGGGATGCGACAGGGTATCATCGACATCGACCACGAAATCGACCGCCTCGAACGCCGTGCGCACTTGTGCGGCGGTTTGGCGGCGCGTGGCGGAATCGGGACCGTAGATTTCCGCCAGCAGGGTCGCCAGCACCGGCGGACCGGGCGGCACCTCGACCACCTTGATCGCCGTGCCCGCCGGGCCGGGCAGGCCCGCCAGAAGGTGCCGCGCCTCGACCGCGATGGCGTGGCTGGAGCGCGAACGATCATGCCGGGATTGCAGATTGATCTGAATTTCACCTTGTTCCGGCAAGGCGCGCAGATAGGCATGGCGGACCAAGCCGTTGAAATTGAACGGCGCCGCCGTTCCGGCGTACACCTGCATCGAGACCAGTTCGGGCAGGGCGCGCAAACGTTCGGCGGCCGCCAAAAGCAGCCGTTCGGTGTCTTCCAGCGTCGATCCGGGCGGCAGGTCGGCCATCACCTGGAATTCCGACTTGTTGTCGAAGGGCAGCAGTTTGACGGTCACGAATTTCAGCGGAAACATCATGACCGCGGCCAGCGTGGCGATCGTCACCCAGATCAGGAAGCGGCGCGCCGTTGCCGGGCTCAGCAATATCGGAATGGCGTGGCCGCGAAAAATCCCGGCCAGCTTGGAGGGCGCGTGATCGCCGTGTTCGCGCCGCCCGCCCGCCGCCTTAAGCAGCAGCCACGGCGTGATGATCACCGCGACGAAAAACGAAAACACCATCGCCGACGAGGCGTTGGCCGGAATCGGGCTCATATACGGCCCCATCAGGCCGGATACGAACATCATCGGCAGCAGTGCGGCGATGATGGTCAGGGTGGCGATGATGGTCGGGTTGCCGACCTCGGCGACCGCCTGCAAGGCGACCGTGGTCCGGTCGCCCTCGGGGCTGCCCCGCCAGCGGCGCACGATGTTTTCGACGACGACGATGGCGTCATCGACCAAAATACCGATCGAGAAAATCAAGGCGAACAAGCTGACCCGGTTGATCGTGTAGCCCATCAGTTTGGAGGCGAACAGGGTCAGCAGAATGGTGGTCGGCACCACCACCGCCACCACCACGCCCGCCCGCACCCCCAACGCCCAGGTAACCAAGGCGACGATCGACACCGTGGCCAAGCCCAGATGCCACAACAGTTCGTCGGCCTTGTCCGAGGCGGTCTCGCCGTAATCGCGGGTGACCGTGACCACGACATCGCCGGGCAGCAAGCCGCCCTTCAAACCGTTCAGGCGGTCGATGATCTGGCCCGCCACCAGCACCGCGTTGGCCCCGCCGCGCTTGGCCACCGCCAAGGTCACCGCCGGGGTTTTGACCAGGGCGCCGTCCGCGCCTTTCTCCAGCATCCAGGCCCGGCGCGCCGCCGGTTCGCCGCCCGCGAGAACGCGCGCGACATCGCGGACATAGACCGGGCGTCCGTCCTGGGTGGTCAGCAGCAGATTGCCGATATCGGGAATGCCGACCAGGGTTTGCCCCGCCACCACCGGCAGGTTGCGCCCGGCCTCGTCGACCGCGCCGGCCAGGAACGAGCGGTTGGCGTTGCCGACCTTCTCGACCAGCTGGTTAAGGGTGACGCCGAACAGCGCCAGCGCCTCGGGGTCGGGCTCGACCCGGATTTGATCGGCCCGGCCGCCGGCGATATAGGACGAGCCGACATCCTCGACCTTGGCCAATTCGTGGGCCACCTGTTCGGCCAGGGTGTACAGCGCGTTGTCGTTCCACCGCTCGGCCCGGTCCGGCTTCGGCGACAGGGTAATCGTGACGATCGCCACGTCGTTGATGCCGCGCCCGATGATCAAGGGTTCGGGAATGCCGGTGGGCATTTCGGCCCGGTGGGCCTGGACCTGCTGGTGTAGCCGCAAAATCGCCGCGTCCTGGCTGGTGCCGACCTTGAAGCGCGCCGTTACCACCACTTGGTCGTCGCGGGTCTGGGAATAGACGTGTTCAACCTCGGGCAGCGCCTTGATGATGTCTTCCAAGGGCTTGGTGACCAGCTCGACCGCGTCGGGCGCCTTCAGGCCGTTGGCCTCGACCATCAGATCGACCATCGGCACGCTGATTTGCGGTTCCTCCTCGCGGGGCAAGGTGGCCAGCGCCACCGATCCCAGCGCCAGCGCGGTCAGCAGCAGCAACGGGGTCAGCTTGGAATGGATGAAGGCCTGGGCGATGCGCCCCGAGATCCCGAGGGTCACCACACCACCTGGTCGCCGTCGCGCAATCCGGCCAGCACCTCGACGCCGTCGGCGCCGATCTGGCCCAGTTGCACCACCACGTCGCCGCCGTCCTTCAAGGTCACGGTGTCCAGCCCCAGGCGGCGATGGACCGCCTCGCGCGGGATGACATAGGCGTCGCGCCGCCCGGTCGCGACATGCACCGGTACCCGCTCGCCGACGAAATAATCGCCCAGGCCATCGACGTCGATATCGGCGATCACCCGGCCATCCTCGATCCGGGGATAGACCTTGCGCACGGTGCCGGTGCGCGGCGGTGAATCAGCGGCATTCAACGCGCGCGGTCCGACCTGAACGGTGTCGCCGGCCTTGATCGAACGCGCGTGGCGTTCGGGCAGGCGGACCCGCAACACGTAATTCTCGACCGCGATGTCGGCGATTGCCTCGCCCGGCAGCACCACCGATCCCGTGGTTACCCGCACCTTCAGCACACGGCCGTTGTTGGGCGCCAGCACGGCGCCTTCGCCGCCGTGTTCGGCCAGAACGCCGCGTTCCGAGCGCAGCGCGGTGACCGTGCGTTCCGCCACCTCCAGCTTGGTCCGCGCGGTCTCTAGCCGTGATTTGGTTCCGGCTCCCACCGCCAGCAGCTCGGTGGCCCGCTGGTATTCGGTGCGCGCCAATTGCAGTTCGGATTCGGCCGAGGCGATGCGCGCGTCGGCCCCGGCGGTCTGCAGGGCGATTTTCGCGTCGCTGATGCCCGCGATCACTTGGCCTGCATCGACCTGCTGGCCCTCCTCGACGCTTAGGGACGACACCGTGCCGCCGATCCGCGCGCGGGCCTGGGTTTCGTGCAGTGATTCGACGGTCGCGAACACCGCCTTCAAATCCACGGTCGGGCGGCGTTCGATCGTGATTTCCCCGGCGTGGGCCGTGACGGCGGACGCCAGGATCAACAGGGCGGCAAGGCGCATGAGCGGGTCCTCCTTCGGTCCTTTCCCTAATATAGGGGCTGACCTGGGAAACAGCACCCGGCCTTTTGCTTAGTGATACATTTCCCGCGTCGCGTCGGCGGCGGCAAGGGCCGCGACGTCGATCAGCTGCGCCAATTCCCGAAAACCGGAATCCTTGGCTTCGCGCGCCAGATAGGCAAGGCAGTTGCGGATGGCGCGGGCGTTTTCGTTGCGGTCCTCAACGGCGGCGATCTGGCTGCTGGGCATCGTTTTTTTCCTCTCCTTGCCGGTGCCACCCATCCTTCCTTGGTTCGGCACGCTAGTGGGTTCCAAGATGGTTGGGTACCTACCAACATTGAGGGGGCCGCGCGGTTGCGCTACAGTCGTTGGCGACGGGACGAGGAACGGGGGGAGAACCGAGAATGGCGACCAAGCTGAATATGCCGGAAGGCTTCGTCTGGGGGGTCTCGACCTCGGCTTATCAGATCGAGGGGGCGGTCGATGTCGATGGCCGCGCGCCCAGCATTTGGGACCGCCATTGCCGTTATCCCGGCCGGGTCCACAACGGCGAGACCGGCGATGTCGCCACCGACCATTATCATCACTATGCCGAGGATATCGGCCTGATGAAACAGATCGGGGTTGCCGCTTATCGTTTCTCGGTGTCGTGGCCGCGGGTTTTGCCGCGCGGCAAGGGGGCGGTCAACGACAAGGGGCTGGATTTCTACGACCGCATCGTCGATGGCGTGCTGGAAAAGGGCATTCAGCCGTGGTTGTGCCTGTATCACTGGGATCTGCCGCAAGCGCTCGATGATCTTGGCGGCTGGACCAACCGGGATGTGGCGGGCTGGTTCGCCGACTATGCGACCTTGATCGCGCGGCGCTTTGGCGACCGGGTCAAGCACTTCGCCACCTTCAACGAGCCCAACGTCTCGACCCTGTTCGGCTATGCGATGAACTGGAACGCGCCCGGCTGCGTTAACCGCGCGGCCTATTTGAAGGCGGCGCATCATCTTAATCTGTCGCACGGGGCCGCGATCGACGTGCTGCGGGCGATGGTGCCGAACTGTTCCTTGGGCGTGGTTCACAATTGCCAGCCGGTGTTCCCGGAAAAGGACACTGCCGAGGACAAGATCGCCGCCGGTTTGCTGGATGCCCATTGGAACGGCGTGTTCCCCGATCCCCAGGTGCTGGGCTATTACCCGCCCTTGGTCGCCAAGGATTTCGAGCCTTATATCCAGGCGGGTGATTTGTCGCGGATCTGCCGCCCGCTGGATTGGTTCGGCTTGAACCATTACGGGCCGATCTACGCCCGCTCGGATCTGACCACCGAGTTGGATTTCGCCTGGGGCAACGGCCCGCCGGAACCGCCGCATCCCGAACTGGGCTGGACCATCCATCCCGAGATGTTCACCGCCGAGTTGCTGCGCCTGCACCACCGCTACAAGATGCCGATCTACGTTACCGAAAACGGCTGCGGCGGCGACAAGGAAAAGGTCGAGGACGGCACGGTGAAGGATACCCACCGTCTGGCCTTCCTGCGCGCCTACACGGCGGCGATGGACGAGGCGGTGCGCCAGGGTGTCGATCTGCGCGGTTATTTCATCTGGTCGCTGTTGGACAATTTCGAGTGGGGATCGGGCTATAATAACCGTTTCGGCATCATCTACGTCGATTACGCCAACGGCTGCGCCCGCATTCCCAAGGAATCGTCGCGCTGGTACGCCAATCTGATCAAGACCGGGATCGCCGAGTAATCAGTTAAGCTCCTCCAACGCCTGGATCGCGCCGGAGATCCTGTTCATTCGCCTCGGGCTCATTGATGCGGTTGTACATATTCTGAAGGTAATTGAAGTCGGCCGCGAACAAATCCTCGACCACCTTGGTATTGATCATGTCCAAAGTGCCGAGGCGGGTAATCACGCGCGACAGAATGATCACGGTGAGATAGCCGGGGTTGTTCTGGACCCGGTGATCCCGCAGCGGAAGAATTTTATCGCCGGCGGTGGCGAGGCGCATGATGCCTTTGCGGTGCAAGACCGCGTCGCCATCGCGATAGCCGATCGGAAGGGTGAATTCGAATTCGGTGGAAACGCTGTCCATGACATGCCCCTTGGGATATGCGGTCCGGCGACAGTAGAATTGCCAAAAACGCCCGTCAAGATAGATCGAAATCGCATGCAATGCATCGATAGATTGTATGCTTGAGCGTGGCGCTCAGGTGTTGTCCTGATAGACTTTGGTTTGTCGGCTGTTCGCCCTAATGCGCAAGAATACTGGCTGGAATTCATCAAATTCGGTAAAAACGCCAAGGCCATTGACGCGTCCTGAACCTTTAAGCGGGAGGCCCAGCCGTGCATCATTCCATACCGGTGCCCCGATGTTTGCTCATGGTTCACAACGGCGCCATGCACGCGGCGCTTGCCGTGATTCTTGGCCGGATGGGGCATGTCGAGGTTCTGGCGGCGTCGCGATGCGAAGACACGCTTGGCCCCTTGTGCGACGACGCGGTGGATCTACTGATCCTCGAATGCGACGAGACCAGCCAAGTCTGCGCCGATCTGATCCGGCGGATCCGCCACGGCCGCGCCGGGTGCCGCCATTTCATCCCGATCATCGTTTTGATCGACCCCAAGGTGGGCGACAGCCTCGAAACATCGCAATGTGGTCAAGTCATGCTGGCCGGGGCAAGCGTCTGTGTGGTGAAGCCGGTTTCCGACGGCCAGTTCACCACGGCGGTTCATCGCACCTTGGATTGCGTGGCCGACCGCATTGGCCGGCCGTCGGTCGACTGGTCGATGCAATCGATGGAAGCGAAATTACTCTAATCGCCGTCGGCAAGGCGCTGGGTTAAGACCCGGCAATCCTCGGGCGTGTTGAGGTTGAGGAAGGGATCGTCCGGCCAGGAAACCCGGATGGCGCCCATCGCCTCCAAAATCCGGGTCATTCGGCGTTCGCCGCCGTCCAACAGACGGCGAAGATCGGGCAGGGCGCCGCGCCGCCACAGGCTGAACACCGGGTGGATACGCTCGCCCGAAGCGGCGGCCGCGACCATCCCGGGGCCGATCGCCCCCGACAATCGCGCCACCAGATCAAGCGGCAACAGCGGTGAATCGCAGGGCGCGAAGACCACCAAACCGGTATCGGCGGCGGCAAGGCCCGCGATGATTCCGGCCAGCGGTCCGGGGAAATCCGGGGTATCGTCGGCGACGATGGGACAGTTCAGAAAGGCGAAGCGTTCCGGCGCGGTGTTGACGTTGAGCACAACACGCTCGACCTGCGGACCTAGGCGCGCATGCACATGGGCGATCAAGGGCCGCCCTCCGATTTCGATCAAGGCCTTGTCGGGGCCGTTCATGCGGCGCGAGCGTCCGCCCGCCAAGATGACACCAAGAACCATGCCCCAAAGAATAGGTCAGAAGGTCAGGTGCGACAACGGCACAAAGGCTTGTTTCGCGCGTTCGAAGACCTTGAAGTTCTTTTCCCCCTTGCCGCCAGCATGGGCTGCGTAGGCGGCGCCGAGGGCGGCTTGGCAAGCCGCGCGGGCTTGCGTGTCGTCCATCGCTTCCACCGCCGTCAAATCCAGGCGGTCGTGAAACCCCTTCAGCACATGCAGGCGGTTGACCGCCAGCACCTGGGGGTCGAAAGCGACGTCGAGGGCGGCGAAGAACTGTTCGGCCGAGGACAGGGTGGACAGATGATCCAAAATCGCGGGCATGGCCGTTCCTTTCGGTCAATGAGGAAGGCCGGTCTCGCCGATGAAGCGGCGCAGATCGGCGGAAGTGGGAGTCTGCTTGGTGCGCAGCGCATGGTCCTTGACGCGGGCCAGAACCGAGGCGGCCTGTTCGGGTTCGACATCCAAGCCGATCTCGTGGCAGGCATGACGCACCGCCGACAGCCCTGAATGCTTGCCCAGAACCAAGCGCCGCCGCCGCCCAAGCTCGGCGGGATCAAAGCCCTCGTAGGTGCGGGGGTCGCGCAGCAGGCCCGCCACATGAAGACCGGATTCGTGGGTGAACACCGCCTCGCCGACGATGCTTTTGTTGGCCGCCACCGGGCGGCCCGAGGCCTTGGCGACCAGCTCCGACACCAGTCCCAGCGCGCGTTTGTCGATGCCGGTATCGTCGTGATAAAGGTGGTCGAGGGCCATCACCACTTCTTCCAAGGGCGCGTTGCCCGCCCGTTCGCCCAGCCCGTTGACGGTGGTCGAAACATGGGTGGCCCCCCCCCTTGACGGCGGCCAGCGAATTGGCGGTGGCCAAGCCCAGATCGTCGTGCGCGTGAATTTCCAGCTCCAAGCCCGAGGCGGCGCGCAGCCGCTGGAACACCTCGAACACCGCGAAGGGGTCCATCACGCCCAGGGTGTCGGCGAAGCGGAACCGCCGCGCCCCCGCCGCTTCGCAGGTTTCGACCACGCAAGACAGGAAATCGGGGTCGGCGCGCGACGAATCCTCGCCCCCCACCGCGACCTCGAAGCCCGCGTCCAAGGCGGCCTTGACCGAGCTTTCGATATGGGCCAGCGCCCAGGCGCGGTCACGCCCCAATTTGGCCGACAGGTGCAGATCGGACACCGGGATCGACAGATTGAGCATCGAAACCCCGGTGGTTTTCGCCGCCGCCAGATCCTCGGGCCGCATCCGGCACCAAGCGATGGCGCGCGACGGCAGATCGAGGGCGACGATCGCGCGGATGCCCTCGCATTCCTCGTCGCCCATCGCCGGGATGCCGACTTCCATTTCGGGCACCCCGGCGCGAGTCAGTTCACAGGCGATGGCCAGTTTTTCGTAGCGGCGGAAGGCGACTCCGGCGGTCTGCTCGCCGTCACGAAGGGTGGTGTCGTTGATCATGATCATCGCGAACCTCCTTAAGCGTAGCCCTCGCCGGGCGGGCGCGTCCGCGCCCTTGGCCGCCGCCTCAATGGCGGCTGGGAGTCTGTGTTAACAGGTTTCCTCGCCGCCCGCGGCGCCGGGGCAGCCGCCCGAGCACGAGCATTGTCCGGCGGCGGCGGGGTTGTTGAAGACGAAGCCTTGGCCTTGCGGACCATCGACGAAATCGATGACGGTCTGGTCGAGCAGCGCCGCCGATTGCGGATCGATGAGCACCTGGGCGCCGTCCAGCGCCAGCACGATGTCGTCGTCGGCCTGATCCTTGTCCAGGCCCATATGGTACTGCACGCCGGAACAGCCGCCGGTCAGAATGCCGACCCGCAAGGAGGCTTGTTCGGCGGTCAGGATCGGGACGAGGGCTTCAATCGCGCGGGGAGTAAGGGTCAGCATGGATGTGTCCTTTCAAGTTGGGCGAGCAGACTTAGCCCGTCTTCGCCGCCGAAGCACTGGGAAAAATCGGTGCAGTCGTCACAGACCGGGCTTTTGCAGACCGGCACGTTTTCCATGCCGCACAGTTCGCGGTAGAAGAATTTCTTCCACTTCATGTCGCGGTCGTTGCGCAAGGCCAGCGGACGAAAGTGGCGTTGCATCAGTTCGGACAGTTCGGCCCGCGACTCGAACCCCAGATCCTGCCACAGATGGTTGGGACCCAGCGAACGGCGGGCGACGATGTGGGCGAACCAGGTTTGTTCCTGGGTTCCGGCGGTGCTGTTCTCGATTAGAAGGCGGCGCAAATCATCTTCCTCAAGGGCAAGGCAGGGCTCGCCGTCGCCATCGGCCGCAAGGCCGGTTTTGGGAAAATATCGGGCCAGCAGCGCGTTCAGCGCCTCGGGCGCCAGCCCCAGCCCGGCCGCCAAGGACCGGGTGGGATCGCACAGCGCGATGGTCAGCATGCTGGCGAACAAATGACGATCGACCGGATCGGCCGGCCCGGCGCCCGCCATCAGGCGGCGATAGATGTCGCCGGGCACGGCCGCGCGGCCCATGATCAGGCGGCCACCGGCATGGGGCCGTGGGTCTGCGCCTTCTTGCCGCACACGGTGGCGCAGGATTCACAGCCGATGCACAGACCAGCGTTCTCGATGATCATCACCTTGCGGTTTGAATCGTCGTCGTCATCCTCGGGGTCGCACATCTCGTTGTCTTCGTTCAGGCCCATCATCTTCAGGACCGCTTGGGTACAAACCTTGAAGCAGCGGCCGCAGCCGATGCAAGCGTTCATGTCGATCGACAGAAGATATTTCGGAACCCAGGGAGTGCCGTCACGGGTAGTCAGGGTAAGGAACGCCATTGTCTCTCTCCTTTGGATGCAGGTTTAGGCGGCGGCGGCGCCGGGAAAGGCTTCGATGGTGGACAACCCGTCCGCCACCAGTTTTTCGGCCTTCAGGGTCATCGCCTCCAGGGTTTCAAAGCCGAAGCGGTGGAGTTCGCGGACATGAGCGTCCACCGCCACCAATTTTCCGGCGATCAGCACCACGCGGCCCCAGCCCTCGTGGTGAATGCGCAGCAAGGGGGATACCGCCCGTCCGGCCCGGCGTTCGATTTCCCAGGCGACGGCGGAATAGAACAGCTCGACCCGCCACAAGATGTCGGGATCGGGCTCGCCGATCAGCGGCATTTCGCGCTTTTGCGCCTTGGTGACCACGAAGGGGGCCAGCAGATCAAGGTCGGGTTCGACGTCCCAAGACCCGCTGCGGTCGTGCGAGCGCATCAACATCAAGATGGCCTTGCAGATTGAATGGCTGGCGGGCATGGGGGTCACTCCTCGTCGATGAAACGTTCCGGCCCGGCATCCAGGTCGCGCAGCGCGCGGCGCAGCCAGGGCGGCGGGTTGGTCTTCAGCATGTGTCGCAACCGCTCGATGACCTGGGCGATCGGCTCGTCCTGGGGCAGCTTGACCGGGTGGATCTTGGCGTTGACGACGCGGGCCGCCGCCGGGCCGCCGATGGCGCGCACGAACAGCAGGGCCGAACCCTTCAGCGATGCGACCTTGGCGGCGATGCGGTCGTCGCCCTCCTCGCCGTGGCTGCCGTCCTCGTCGGTGACGGTGTCGAATTGGATCGCCTCGATGAAGCTGTGGCCGTCGGGGCCGACGTCGTAGAACAGAATGGTCGGGGCGCTGGCGAAGTGCGCATCGACGCAGGTGCGGTCACGGGTGGCGAAGGCGACTTTCATGTGTCCTCCTGCTGGCGGGCGGTCTTCATCGACAAGGCGCAGATGCCGGATCATGAGTGATGGTCCATCAACATGTTGCCCAGTTGGAAAATCAGGTCACGGGTGCCGCGGTAGCCGACGCTGGTCTGATGCGCGGCGCCCAGGCGGTCGAACACCGGAAAGCCGGCCCGGAACAGGGCGGTGGAATGGCGGCGGCAAAGCTGACGGGCGTTGGCGTTGGCGATCACCAGATCGACGCCGCCGGCTTCCAGCATTTGGTCCTCCAGATCCTCGAAGTCGCCGATCATCACCCGGTCGCAGGTCAGGTCCGCCAAAAACGGCGCCGGAATCGGCGAGACGGCGGCGGCCAGATGCCCGCCCATTTCGGAAATCAACTGTCCCATCGACCACAGGAAGTCGGGCTCGCCCGCCACCGCGATATCTTGGCCGCCGAAGAAGAAGTGACCGTCCAGCATCGCATCGACCAACTGATCGCGCTGGCGCCGCAGGCGCGCGGGAACCGGCCGCCCGCTGGCGGTCGATAGGGTGACCATCAGGCGATCGACCGCTTCCAGGCCGGTCAGGCGGTCGAGCAGCACGAAGGGCACGCCGGTTTTGGCGGCAAGCGCCTCGGCCGCCGGACGCATATGCTCGCCGACCGCGATGGTCAGCTTGGCGCGGCCCAGTTTCGCCCGCGCCTCGTCCAGCTTCAGGCCGCCCAGCGTGGTCGGCACGTAACGGCCGGGCACCACGCCGTCGAGCGATCCCGACAGATCGGGCAGCGCCAAGGCGATGAGGCCGAACGCCTCGATCACGTCCTTCAAATGCTCGACGTCGCCGGGGGTGAGATGACAACCGGGCAGCAGGGTGACGCAGTCCAACGGCTCGGCATCGGATTTTTCGGCCAAGGCCGCGACCATCGCGGTGACCGCCTTGCTCCATCCGGTTTCCAGCGAGCCCTCGAAATCGGGGGCCGAGACCGGGATGACGGCGACGCCGTCCAGAGCCCGGTTGCGTTCGAGAATCCGCGGCAGATCGCCCGCCATGTCCTCGCCCCTGGTGTCGACCAGGGCGGTCGAGACCAGACCGATCACTTTCGGCTTGGCGCGTTCGGCGATGTTCAGAAGTGCTTGTTCGACGTGATCCATGCCGCCCAGAATGGTGGCGATTTCGTTCATCGCGGTGGTCTGCAACGGGATCGCTTCGCGGAAATGGCGGACCATCATCACCATCGCGAAGGCGGTGCAGCCCTGGCTGCCGTGGAACAGCGGCAGGCATTCGTCGAGCCCGAGAAAGGCCATCGCGGCACCCAAGGGCGCGCTGAGCTTCAAGGGGCTGGCGGACAGCGGTTTGTTGGTGGCGAGCACGGTGGCCATGTCACGTCACCTCCCACGGGGCGGGACGGCGAACCTGTTCCCAAATCGGATTGGACAAGGCGCGGTCGATGTCGCGGACCAAGGCAACCATGCCGTCATAGCCGGCATAGCCCTGGTGACGTTCTTGGTTGCTGTCCAGCCAGGGCGAACGGGCCTTCAGCGCCACGAACTGGGTGCGCCCGCCCGACATCAAGATATCGGCTTCGCGTGAGGCCAAGATCCGGTACATCTCGCGCGGGGCGAGCTGGTCCAGCATCACCTCGTCGCCCCCGGTCAGATCGCGGATGCGTTGTTTATCCTCGGCGGTCGATTTGCGGACCGAGGTGCCGACCACCTCCATCCCGATATCGTGCATCGCCGAAATCATCGACCAGCTTTTGACGCCGCCGGTGTAGAGCAGCGCCCGCTTGCCGGTCAGCCGCGCGCGGTAGGGCAGGATGGCCGCCCAGGTTTCCGCCTCGCGCCGGGCGATCAAGGCTTCGGTGCGTTCCATCAACGCCGGGTCGCCCAGCAGTTTGGCGATGTTGCGCAATGCCTCCGAGGTGTCGGAAATGCCGTAGAACGATCCCTCGGTATAGGGGATGCCCCAGCGTTCCTTCATCTTGCGGGCCAGGGTGACCAGGGCTTGGCTGCACACCACGAAATTGACCTTGGCGGTGTGGCAGCCCGCGACGTCGGCGTAACGGGCGTCGCCGGTGATCGAGGTGCGCAGGCGGATGCCAAGCTCGGCGAACAGCGGGCGGACCTGGTCCAGCTCGCCCGCGACATTGTATTCGCCCAAAAGATTGATGTCGGTGGGGCCGATGTCGGCGGGCGTCCGGGTGCCGATGACGTGATCGAGCAATGCCTCGCCCGCCAGCCGGTTGCCCAGGCTTTTCGAGCCGACGAAACCGGGGGCCTCGACCGGGATGACCGGGATGCCCAGGCGTTCGGTGGCGGCCTTGCAGACGGCGGCGATGTCGTCGCCGATCAACGAGCCGACGCAGGTCTGATAGACGAACACCGCCGGGGGAGCGTGGCGGGTGATCGCCGCCTTGATCGCCTTGTACAGCTTCTTCTCGCCGCCGTGGATGATATCCAGGTTCGACAGGTCGGTGGTGAAGCCCCGGCGGTAGAGGTCCGAGCCGCTGCTGCCGGTGTTGCGGCCGTCCCAGGAATTGCCCTCGCAGGCGATCGGGCCGTGCACCAGATGCACCGCGTCGGTGATCGGCTGCAAGGCGATCTTGGCGCCGTCGAAACAGCAGCCGCCCGCCGCCGCGCCCGGGGTCAGCGACTTGCCGCAACCCTTCTTGCGCGCCGCGTCGGACTTGCCCTGGTTGACGGCGCAGTCCGGCTCGTTATGAAGCTGTTCGATTCGGGCCTTGAGCATCAGGCTGCCTCCGGCTGGGGTTCAGCTTGGATACAGCAAATGCCGTGCCGGAATTTAGAGATGTTGAAAATCAACGGGTTGGCATCGGTGTGTCGGATGTCCGACAAAAGCCGAGTGTCGCAATTGCGCCCAGATGCCACTGGAATGACCGTAAAAAAAGTGTAACATTTCGCGCAGGGGGAGAAGGGAGGGGGCATGCTCGCCAATTTGTCGATTCGTTCTAAATTCGCGTTGTTGATTCTGGTTCTGGTGGCCGGAATCGGGGGGGTCGTCGGCGCCGGGTTCTATAAGGATCATGTCGCGGGCCGCCTGGATGCCATCGGCACCTCGGTGGATAAGCTTGCCCGCGATATTCTGACCTTGCGCAAGCACGAGAAGGATTTCTTGGCGCGCCAGGATTTGACCTACAAAACCAATTTCGACGCGGTGATGGCCGGGGCCGAGGGCGAACTCGCTTTGATCGAAGCCGATGCGGCGGACGAAGGGGTGGCGGTGGCCGCCGATGTCGCTTCGTTGCGCGGCGCCCTGGCGGATTACCGGGCGGCCTTCACGCAGATGGTTGGTTTGTACGTCCAAGCCGGGCTGACCCCGGAAACCGGGCTTCAGGGCGAGCACCGCAAGGCCATTCACGCCGCCGAGGCGGTCATGGCGCGGTCGAGCAACGACCGCCTGCTCAAGGACATGCTGACGCTGCGCCGCGACGAGAAGGACTTTTTGCTGCGAAGCGATCTGCAATACATCCAGAAGTGGGAAAACGGCTACGGCGTGATGATGGCCGATCTGGGCGATACCCATCCCGACATCGTGGACAGCGTCGTAAGCTATCGGACCGCGTTCCTGGCGCTGGTCGAGGCCCGCAGGGCGATCGGCCTGACCCCGGAGAGCGGCCAGCAGGGAACGATGCGCGACGCCGTCCACCGGACCGATGGCGGCATCACGAATCTGGGGGCAACGGTCGGCGGGGCGCTAACGGCGGCCCGCACCCGCTTGTCGCTGGTGGTGATCCTTATCGGTGTCGCGGTGGGGCTGGTGGCGCTCGCGGCCTCGCTGTTGATCGCGCGGTCGATCGTTAACCCGGTCGCCGCCTTGACCGGCGCGATGGGAAGCCTCGCCCACGGCGATTTGGAGACCGAGATCCCGGCGCTGGAGCGCACCGACGAAATCGGCACGATGGCCAAGGCGGTCGAGGTCTTCAAGAAGAACAGC
>CAIULK010000190.1 GCA_903899885.1 uncultured Rhodospirillaceae bacterium | reverse complement strand
CCGCGATGTCGATGTCCAGCCCTTCCCTTTGCCAATCGGCGATCTGGGTTAGCGCCTGATTCAGGCACCAATCGCCCAGGCGGATGATCAGATCGTCTTGTTCGATCAAGGGCAGGAATTCAGCGGGCGACAGCAGGCCCAGGATCGGATGCTGCCAGCGGATCAAGGCCTCGGCCCCGACCACGCGCTCCAAGCGGCAATTGACCTGCGGCTGGTACATCAAGCGGAACTGGTTGGCGGAAAACGCCTCGCCGATCCGGCGCAAGGTGCCCCGGTTGGCCTTGATCCGCTGGTCATGGCTGGGGTCGTAGAAGTGGTAGCGGTTCTTGCCTTCCTGCTTGGCGTGGTACATCGCCTGATCGGCGTGGCGCAGCAATTGATCGGGATCGACCCCGTCGTTGGGAAACAAGGTGACGCCGACGCTGGCCGACACCCGCACGGTTTCCCCGGTGACCAAATAGGGCTGGGCCAAGGCCTTGACGATGCGTTGCAGCGCCATCTCGCATTCGGACGCGGCTTTAAAGCCGCCCAGCAGCAGCGCGAACTCGTCGCCGCCCAAACGCGACGCGGTATCGTCGCCCCGGATGCATTCTTGCAAACGCTGCGCAACCTCGCGCAGAAGCTGATCGCCCGCCTTGTGGCCCAAGGTGTCGTTGACCGGCTTGAAACCGTCCAGATCGAGCAGGCAAATCGCCAAGGTCTCGCCCGCCCGGCGGCAATGGGCCAGCGCGATTTGCATGCGGTCGGCCAGCATCACCCGGTTGGGCAACTGGGTCAGCGCGTCGAAATGAGCAAGGCGTTGCAGCCGCTGTTCCTGATCGATCAAGACCGTGACGTCCGAGACCGAGGTGACCACGCCGGTCACATGCCCGTCCTCGCTGTCGCTTAGGGGATAGGCGTCGATGCGGACCCAACGCGATTGACCAAGGCCATCCTCGATCCGGATCACCAGATCGCGCAACGGCGCGGGATGGCGCAGAACCATCGGAACCGGGAAATCGGCGGGCAGCAGCGAGGCGCCCTCGCGGTTGAAGAAATGCGTGCCGCCCCCCAGCGGCAGCCGCCCGGCCAACAGGTCGATATCGTCGCCGAACAAGACCTGCAAGGCGTGATTGGCATAGACCCGCTGCCCGAACCGGTCCCACAGGCCGATTCCCTCGCGGATCGTGTCCATGATGACGTCCAGATGCGCGCCGTGCGGATGCCAAGCCAGAAGCGGAACTGCGCGGTCCACAACCTCGTCCGCCATCACCCATCCTTTTTTGTCCATCCGCGAGGGTTAGGATAGCCGGAGGCAGGGTGGGATTGCTAGGGGGTTACGAGGGGGGATTTTCCACCACCCGTTCAAACACCTCGAACGCCAGCGCCGTGCAATCCTCCAGCCGGTCGCCCAGGCTGCGGAAGTCGCCGACCCCGGCGGCGCGGGCGAGCAGGTCTTTTACCCCGGCGGGGGCGGTGGCTTCGTTGAAATCCCCGGCCAGGGTTTGGCGCAGCACCATCTGAACCGCCGAACACAGCCGCCACGCGGTTTCAAGCGCGTCGGAATCGGTTTGCGTCAGGCATCCGGCGTGTGACAGGCGGGCCAGGGCCGCGCCGGTGTTGCGTTCCAGGATTTCCGGGTGTTCGCGGGCATGGGCCAGTTGCAGATACTGGACGACGAATTCGATATCGACCAAACCGCCGCGCCAATATTTAACCTCCCAGCGGGTTTTCGCCTTGTGGGTTTCGGCCATCCGGCGCCGCATGTCGGCGACGTCGGCCTTCAGCTTATCTGGGTCGCGCCGCGTGGCCAGGGTGGCGTGGATCGCCGCCTCGACCTTGGCCGTAACGGCCGCGTCGCCGGCCACCACGCGGGCGCGGGTCAGCGCCATGTGTTCCCAGGTCCAGGCGGCCTCGGCTTGATAACGGCGGAACGATTCCAGGCTGGTGGCGATCGGCCCCTTGTTGCCCGATGGGCGCAGGCGCATATCGACCTCGTACAAGGCGCCCTCGCCGGTTTGCGCGGTCAGTGCCGTCACCAAGCGCGCGGTGAAGCGGGCGAACCAGGTCGATACCGGCAAGGCGCGGGGACCGGCCGAGTCCTCGACCTCGGGCGGCGCGTCGTAAATCAAAATCAGATCGAGGTCGGAGGTGGCGGTCATCTCGCGCCCGCCCATCTTGCCCATGCCGATCACGCACCATTCGCCGCCGGGAATGGCGCCGTAAGCCGCCGCCAATTCCTGTTCGACCAGGCGCGCCATCCGCCCGGTCACGCAGTCGGCGATGTCGGCGAAGGCTTGCCCGGCCTGGGAGGGGTCGATCCAGCCTTGCAGCGTGTGAACGCCGACCTGAAAGCGGCGGTCGTTGGTCCAGCGCCGCGCGGCGTCGAGCACGGCGCCTTGATCATTGTCGGTATCGGCCAGCACGGCGTCGAGATCGGCGGCCAATTCGGCGGCCGAGGGCAAGGCGGCGTGAAAATCACGCCCCAGCACCCCGTACAGCACGGTGGGGTGGCGGGCCAGATGCTGGGCCAGCCGGGGCGCGTCGCCCATCAATCCGGCGACCAGCGTCATCAAGGGCGGATTGGCCGCGAACAGCGAGAACAGCGGCACCCCCATCGGCAAACCGCCCAGGAACTCGTCGAAGCGCATGAAGGCGTCGTCGGGATGACGCGCCGTGGCCAGGGCGGCCAGCAGGGCGGGGGTCAATTCGGTCACCAGTTCGCGGGCGGGTTCCGAGCGGGTGGCGCGCAGACGCCCGGCGTGCCAGCCTTGAACCTGGGCGGCGACCCCTTGGGCGTTGGTGAACCCCATTTCGGTCAGCCGGGCCAGGGTGTCGGGATTGGGGACGGCGCCGTCGAAGATCAGCGCCGGACCGGTGGCCCGTGCCGGATCGTCCTCGAACAAATCGCTCCAATGCCGCTCGACCGCCGCCAGATGGCGTCCGAGATCGCGGCGGAAGGCGTCGCCGTCGCCGTACCCCAGGAAGATCGCCAAGGCCTCGAACCGGGCGGGGTCGGCGGGCAGGGTTTGGGTTTGCCGGTCGTCGATCATCTGCAAACGGTGCTCGACGGTCCGCAGATACCGGTAGGCGGCTTTCAGATCCTGCTCGGTATCGCCGTCGATCAGCCCGGCGTCCTTCAGCCGCGCCAGCCCCTCGACGGTGGCGGGGGTGCGCAGGGCGGGCTGGCGCCCACCCCAGATCAATTGCTGGGTTTGCACGAAGAACTCGATCTCGCGGATGCCGCCCCGGCCCAGTTTGATATCGTGGCCGGGCGATAACACCGCCTTGCCCGCGCGGTGGCTGTCGATCTTGCGTTTGAGCGAGCGGACCTCGCGCAGCGCGGCGAAATCCAGCGATTTGCGCCAGACGAAGGGGCGCAGGAACGCCGCCACCTGGGCGATCGCCGCCGCATCGCCCGCCAGGGCGCGCGCCTTG
>CAIULK010000189.1 GCA_903899885.1 uncultured Rhodospirillaceae bacterium | reverse complement strand
GCATGAACATGCTTGCGAATTCTTTCGTGTCCCAGGTGCGAACTCCCGAAGAGGGATCTGCGAGCCGCCATGCCCCGAAGACCGTTGGTGACGATATTTTCACCTACCGCAGGCTGTGGGAAAGCAACATGCGTAATGCCGCCTATTATCGCAATCTGGGCAACCTCAAGGCCGCGCGCTCCCACGTCAATCAAGCCACGGGCTGTCGCCTGATGATCGAGTCGTTGCGGGAAGATGGGGGGCTTCATCTGGCGGCGGCAACCCGCTTCAATGCGGCAGATATGCCGCTTTCCGGTACCGACCATAGGCAAAGACCAGCGGTCAGTGCTGCCAACGATGCTGCCGACAGGTTGTTGGTGACCTTCAAAGCAAGTGAATCCCCTGACTACTTCAGCGCCACATATACCGCGATGAAATGGGCTGAACGCGCGGTGGATATGGCCATTGAACTGTGCGACTTCGCGGCCCTGGCCGGGGAGGAGCCCGCCGATCTGCTGCTTGAGGCCGCGCAGATCTATCGGGGTGATCCTGAACGCAGATCCTCCGTAGCCGACGCGTTGAGCCTAGTTGAGTGGCTTGCCAACCGGGGAGCGGTGGCATGATGGATAGCCTCGGCGATCTTGCATCGGGTCGAGCTGCCCGTTCGCGCGATTACCGAGGGCGCGCTGGCGGAGATGAGCAACAAATGATCGACATCAAGGACATCCTGCGCGCCAATGCGCGCCTCGCCGTGCTCCGCTTCCTGGCCGACGACGGCGGTTACCGCCTCAGCATCAGCCTTTTGCAGGATCTTCTGGGCACGATCACGCTAGATCTGACACGGGCCGAGGTGGAAACCCTCTGCGATTGGCTGGCCGAGCGCGATTTGGTGACGATCGATCCGACCGGGGTGGGCGATGTCACCGCAGTTCGCCTCACCCCGCGCGGCGCAGACGTGGTTGCGGGCCGAGTGGTGGTCGCGGGCGTTAAGCGGCCCTCTCCCGGCGACGTCATGAGCGCTGCCGCTAACGGCGCCCGCAGCCTGTTGGGGGGCTAAATGGCGCACGCTCCCGAGACCAAAGCCGCCGTGCGTGACCGCTATGTCTCGGGCAAGCTGGCGCTGGAACAGGCCGCCGCTCAGAAGGGCGTACCGCTGACCACGGCGCGCAAATGGAAATCTCAGGCCGACCGCGCCGGTGACGATTGGGACCGGGCGCGCGCCGCTCACTCGCTGACGTCATCGGGGGCGGGTATAATCGCCCAGTTGGTGCTGCACGATTTCTTGATGCTGCACGAAGCGACCGTGGAGGGTCTGCGGGCCGATCAGACAATTCCTCCCCTGGCGCGGGCCGAGGCGATGGCCAAACTGGCCGACGCCTTTACCAAAACGATGTCGGCGGTCGCCAAGGCGGCCCCCGATCTCGGTCGCTTTGCGGTGGCCACCGAACTGTTGCAGGATCTGGCGCTGTTCGTCCGGGACCGCTATCCGGCTCACGCCTCGGCGCTGGCCGAGATCCTGGAGCCGTTCGCGCTCGAAACCGCCCGCAAGTACGGCTGATCCGATGGCGGCGGCCAAACCCGAAAAGAAGGCCGACTTTCTGAAGGCGATGGCCGCACTGGCCGGAGACCTGAAGGCTTATATCGAGGCGGAGGTTGACGGCTTCGGCACCGACGCAGGAACCTCGACCGAGCGGCGCGAGCGGGGCAAAAACGATTTCGCCTTCTTCGCCCGCACCTATTTTCCCCACTATGTCTCGACCGAGGCCAGCGTCTTCCACCGCTTTCTGTTCAAGCGCCTGCCCGAGATCGTCGCGGCGCCCGATGGCGCGCGGGAAGCGATCGCCGCCCCGCGCGGCAACGCCAAAACCACCTACGGCCAGATTTTCCATCTGTGGTGCGACCTCACCGACCGCAAGCAGTTCGCATGTCTGATGTCCGACAGCTTCGACCAAGCCGCCGAAATGCTGGAAGGGATCAAGGCCGAACTGGAGGTCAATCCCCGCCTTACCGCCGATTATCCCGACCGGGTCGGCAAGGGCCGCGTCTGGAAGGTCGGCGTCATCGTCACCAACGGCGGCCATAAGATGCAGGCGTTCGGGTCTCCCCCTCGCCACCTCTGTTCAGTTCTGGCCGCTTCCCGCCACGGGGAGCGTGCGGAAGTTTTACGGCCGAATCGGTGACATCAGTCCGGCCGGGGGATCG
>CAIULK010000188.1 GCA_903899885.1 uncultured Rhodospirillaceae bacterium | reverse complement strand
GTCGAGGCGACCTTGATCGTGCCGTCGTCGTCGATGTCGATCTTGGCGCCGGTGTTTTCGCAAATCTCGCGAATCACCTTGCCGCCGGTGCCGATCACTTCGCGGATCTTATCCTTCGGGATGTTGAAGGTGGTGATGCGCGGCGCGTTCGACGAAACGCCGTCGCGTGGCGTTCCGATGCCCTTGCTCATCTCGCCCAGGATGTGCAACCGGCCGTCCTTGGCCTGGGCCAGCGCGATCTTCATGATCTCCTCGGTGATCGAGGTGATCTTGATGTCCATCTGGAGCGCGGTGACACCCGCTTCGGTGCCGGCCACCTTGAAGTCCATGTCGCCCAGGTGATCCTCGTCGCCCAGGATGTCGCTCAGCACCGCGAAGCCGTCGGCTTCCTTGATCAGCCCCATCGCGATACCGGCGATCGGGCGGGCCAGCGGCACGCCCGCGTCCATCATCGCCAGCGACGAGCCGCAGACGGTCGCCATCGAGGACGAGCCGTTCGACTCGGTGATCTCGCTGACCACGCGGATGGTGTAGGGGAAGCTTTCCTTCGCCGGCAGCATCGGGTGGATGGCCCGCCACGCCAGCTTTCCATGGCCGATTTCACGGCGGCCCGGGCTGCCCATGCGGCCCGCCTCGCCCACCGAGTAGGGGGGGAAGTTGTAGTGCAGCATGAAGTTCTCACGCGACTCGCCGACCAGCGCGTCGATGATCTGCTCGTCCTGACCGGTGCCGAGGGTGGCGACCACCATCGCCTGGGTTTCACCGCGGGTGAACAGCGCCGAGCCGTGAGCGCGCGGCAGAATGCCGACCTGGGATTCGATGGCGCGCACGGTCTTGGTGTCGCGGCCGTCGATGCGGACGCCGGTCTTCAAGATATTGCCGCGGACCACGTCCGATTCCAGCGACTTGAAGACTTCGGCGCCAACGGCGGATTCGCCGTCCTCGGTGCACAGCGCCATCGCCTTGACCTTAACTTCGCCAACCTTGGCGTAGCGGTCCTGCTTGGCGACGATGCGGTAGGCCTCGGCCAATTCCTCGACCACTCCGGCGGCGACCAACTTGGCGCGGACGGCGGCCACCTGCGGCGGGGCCACGGGCATGTCCCACGGTTCCTTGGCGCACTGCTCGGCCAGATCGATGATCGCGTTGATCACAGGCTGGAATTCCTTGTGACCGAAGGTCACGGCGCCCAGCATCACCTCTTCCGACAGTTCCTTGGCTTCCGATTCCACCATCAGCACGCCTTCGACGGTGCCGGCAACGACCAGATCCAAAGACGACTTGGCCATTTCGGACAGCCGCGGGTTCAGCACGTACTGACCATCGATATAGGCGACGCGCGCACCCGCCACCGGGCCCATGAAGGGAACGCCGGAAATGGTCAGGGCCGCCGAGGCGCCGATCAGCGACGCGATATCGGGATCGTTGTCCATGTCGTGCGACAGGACGGTGCAGATCACCTGAGTCTCGTTGCGGAAGCCATCGGCGAACAGCGGACGGATCGGACGATCGATCAGGCGCGAAATCAGGGTCTCGCGCTCCGAGGGGCGACCCTCGCGCTTGAAGAAGCCACCCGGAATCTTACCGGCGGCGAAAGCTTTTTCTTGGTAGTGGACCGTCAAGGGAAAGAAGTCCTGGCCGGGCTTGGCGGTCTTCAGCGCAACGGCGGTGCACAGCACCGTGGTTTCGCCGTAGGTGACCAACACGGCGCCATCGGCCTGGCGCGCGATCTTGCCGGTTTCCAGAATAAGCGGACGTCCGCCCCACTGAATTTCCTTACGGTAGGTTTTAAACATCGACATTGGGAGTTTATCCTTTCCCACGAAGAACCGCCGCCGGATTGCGGCGATTCACACCTTCGACCAAACAGGTCGCGCCCGCGCGGGACCCTTCCCGCGCGAGCGTTAAAAAAACCAGCCTAAAAAAACCCCGGATCGGGTTACTTGCGCAGGCCCAGACGGCCGATCAGCGCTTCGTAACGAGAAGTTTCCTTGGCCTTGAGATAGTCCAGCATGCGGCGGCGTTGACCAACCATGATCAACAGACCCCGGCGCGAGTGGAAATCCTTCTTATGTTCCTTCAGGTGCTCGGTCAGATTGCGGATGCGTTCCGACAGAATGGCGACCTGAATTTCCGGCGAGCCGCTGTCATTGGGCACGGTCGCGTATTCGGCAATGAGCTGCTGCTTGCGCTCAGCGGTAATCGACATCGGGTTCTCCTTGCGTTAACGGATGATCAACAAATACGCGGATCGGATGGAGGAAACCGTCCAAAACCCGCGTCAACGCCACCACCCGTTCGTTTTCCATCGCCCGCACGATCGTGCCGGAAATAAAAGGGGGAACCGGTCCAACGGGAAGGCTGATGGACATCCCGTGACGGAGGCGCCGGGCGTCCTCTTGCGTCAAGGCCAGGGCCGGGATGTCGTCCAGCGCGGTCTCGATCGCCGAAAGGCGAGCCCGAAGGGCGGGACCTTGCCCCAGACCCCGCAGGGTTTCAAGTGAAATCGCCCGTTCTTCCGCAAATGGTCCGCATTGGGTGCGCCGCAGGAACACCACATGGCCGTAGGCACCCACCGCGCGCGCCACATCGCGGCCCAGTGACCGGATATAGGTGCCCTTGCCGGCGACGGTTTCGAAATCGGCGTGATCGGGGTCGGGCATGCCCAGCAGCGTGAAACGCTCGATGGTCACCGCGCGCGGCGCCAGATCCACCGTCTCGCCCGCCCGCGCAAGGTCATAGGCGCGTTCGCCGTCGATCTTCAGGGCCGAGAAAGCGGGGGGGATTTGCTGAATGGTTCCGGTAAAGGCGGGCAGGGCGGCAACAATCTCGGCCGCCGTGGGGCGGTGGGGCGAGGTGACGGTGACGCTGCCCTCGCGGTCGTCGGTGGTGCGTTCCTCGCCGAAGGCCAGCCGCCAGCGATAGATTTTGCGGCCGTCCATGACATAGGGCACGGTCTTGGTCGCTTCCCCCAGCGCGATCGGCAGCACGCCGCAGGCCAAGGGGTCCAGCGTGCCGCCGTGTCCGGCCTTGGCGGCGTCAAACAGGCGGCGCACCGCGCCGACCGCTTGGGTCGAGGTCATCCCCTCGGGCTTATCGAAATTCAGCCAACCATCGACCGCCTGCCCCTTGCGCTTACGCGCCATCGTCGCAGTCCTCGGCCTCGGTGTCGTCGTCCCGAGGGACGAGGTCGCGTTGCACCTCGGGCGCGCGCAGCAGGGTTTCGATCGCGCTGGATTTGTCGAAGCTGGGGTCGTAGGCGAAGTGCAGATCCGGCACCAAGCGCAGCGCCAATTTGTCGGCGACGACGCGGCGCAGGAATGCCTTGGCCCGTTTCAATCCCTTAAGGATCGGCCCGACCTCGCCGCCGCCCAGCGGCACCAGGAAAACCGTGGCGTTGCGCAAGTCGGGGCTGACCCGGACCTGGGTAACGGTCAGCGGGCGCCCCAACAAGTCGGGGTCGCGCAGTTCGCCGCGTTCGATGACGGCGGCCAAACAGTGCCGCAGTTCCTCGCCGACCCGAAGGGGCCGTTGCGAGGGTGTGGCGGAGGCGGAAGAGCGGCGGGACATCGATTAAAGAACCCCGGCCACTTCCTCCATCTCGAAGCACTCGATCTGGTCGTTGACGCGGATGTCTTCGTAGTTGGTGAAGGACATGCCGCACTCGTACCCCTCGCGCACCTCGCGGACATCGTCCTTGAAGCGTTTGAGCTGGCCCAGATCGCCCGTATGGATCACCACGTTGTCGCGCAGCAGGCGAACCTTGGCGCCGCGCTTGACGATGCCTTCGGTGATCATGCAGCCCGCGACCTTGCCGGTCTTGGTGATGTTGAAGACCTCGCGGATGGTGGCGTAGCCCAGGAAGTTTTCCTTCAGGGTCGGTGCCAGCATGCCCGACAGCATGGTCTTCAGATCGTCGGTGACGTCGTAGATGATCGAGTAGTAGCGGATATCGACGCCGTCGCGCCGGGCCATGTCGCGGGCCTGCGGATTGGCGCGGACATTGAAGCCGATGATGATGCCGCCCGAGGCCTTGGCCAAGGTGACGTCGGATTCGTTGATGGCGCCGACGGCAGCGTGCAGCACGCGGACCTTGACGTTATCGTTGCCCATCTTCTCGACGGTCGAGGTGATGGCCTCGATCGAGCCCTGGACGTCGCCCTTGATGACCACGGGCAATTCCTTGGCTTCGCCCGACTTGATCGCCG
>CAIULK010000187.1 GCA_903899885.1 uncultured Rhodospirillaceae bacterium | reverse complement strand
GGTCGCCCCGGAGGTTCTGGTGCGGGAGGTGCGGATGGATATGTCGCTGGTCGGGGGGCTGGTGTAGGCGCACCTATCTACGACCGCACCGCATCCGACAGCATTGTCAACGCCGTGGTCGTCGCCTGTCGGCGAACGCGCGGCCGATCGCCCTGGAATAGGTGATGGGCGGCTGTGGTCGCTCGTCCCCGCCGGGCCAGCGCGAAATGGACCAGCCCCACCGGTTTCTCGACACACCCGCCGTCCGGCCCCGCTATCCCGGTGATGGCCACCGCGATATCGGCGGGGGAATGGACCAAGGCGCCCTCGGCCATCGCGCGGGCCACCGGTTCGGATACCGCGCCGTATTCGGCGATCAAGGCGGCGGGCACGCCCAGCATTTCGGTCTTGGCTTGGTTGGAATAGGTGACGAAGCCGCGTTCGAACACCGCTGACGAGCCGGGGATATCGGTCAGCGCCGCCGCCACCAACCCGCCGGTGCAGGACTCGGCGGTCGCCACCGTCAATCCGGCGGCTTTCAGGGCGGTTAGAACCGCGTCGCCGCCCATAGCAGGCCTCCGGCGTAAAGGGCGGCGAGAACGTCGTCGAGCATGATCCCCAAGCCGCCGCCAACCCGCTGGTCGGCCCAGCCGACCGGCCAGGGTTTGCGGATATCGAACAGCCGGAACAACAAAAATCCGCCGAGATAGGCGACGGGATTTAAGGGGGCGGCCAGCAGGGTCAGCCATTGGCCGACCACTTCATCGACCACCACTTCCGAGGGATCGTCGCGGCCGGTGGTCTTGGCGTAGCGGTCCGAGGCCCACCAGCCGAGCAGGAATACAACGGCCGCCGCCGCCAGCAGCAGCGCCGGACCTCCGATCGCAACGAGGACCCAGGCCAGGGGAAGTGCCGAAGCCGACCCCCAGGTGCCGGGCGCCTTGGGCAACAGCCCCGCCCCGAACCACGTGGCGATCAGCTGAACCGTTCTTCCTTCCATGGATCCCCCTCGTTATGATAGCCGCGGGTTTCCCAGGTGCCGGGCTTGTCGGTCTCCTCGAAGGTGATGCCGGTCAGCCACTTGGCACTCTTCCAGAAATACAGGTCGGGCACCACCAGACGCACCGGGCCACCGTGATCCTGGGGCAAGGGCTCGCCGTTCCAGGTGTCGGCCAGCAGCACGTTGCCGGCGCTGAAACGCTCCAGCGGCAGAGTGGTGGTGTAGCCGTCGGCGCCATGCAGAATAACGAAATGGGCTTCGGGCTTGGGTTCGACCACGCTCAGCCGATGGCGGGCCGAGACCCCCGACCATTCGTTGTCGAAGCTCGACCACGTGGTGACGCAGTGGATATCGACCCGCAATTCGGTTTGCGGCTGGGCCTTGAAATCGGCCCAATTCCACACCAGCGGGCGGGTGATCAACCCGCCGACGCTTAGGCTCCATTTTTCAAAGGGGATATAGGGACGGCGCCCGAGGTCGAGAATCGGCAGATCCTCGGTTTCGAACTGACCGGGGGGAAGGCGGTTTTGGGGGCTAGCCTTTTTCACGCATCAGCCTCGCCTTTTCGCGGTTCCAGTCCCGCTTTTTCTCGGCTTCGCGTTTGTCATAGTGCTTTTTGCCCTTGGCGAGGCCCAATTGCACCTTGGCGATGCCGCGCTCCGTGAAATGGATATCGAGCGGGACCAGCGTCATGCCTTCCTTGGTGATCGCGCCCATCAGCTTGGCGATTTCGCGGTGCCGCAGCAGCAATTTCCGCGGGCGCTTGGTCTCGTGCGGGAACGGCATTTTCGACTGGTATTCGGGGATATAGGCATTGAACAGCCAAAGTTCATCCCCCGAAGGCCCGGCATAGGATTCGGAAATCGTGCCCTTGCCCGCCCGCAGCGATTTGACCTCGGTCCCGACCAGCATGATTCCGGCCTCGACCGTGTCCACGATGGTGTATTCGTGCCGGGCCTTGCGGTTTTGGGCGGCGATCTTGGGCGGCAGCATATCGGCGCTAAAGCAGACCGGCGGCGGTCATCGCGGCACGGACGTCCGCCTTCGAACCCTCCGACAGCTCGACCAGCGGCAGGCGAACATCGGCCGTGGCCTTGCCCAGCAACGAAACGGCGTATTTCACCGGCACCGGATTGGTTTCGCAGAACATCGCGTCGTGAAGCGGCGCCAAGCGGTCGCGCAAGGCGAAGGCGGTGGCGTAATCGCCCTTGGCCCACGCGTCCTGCATCTGGGCGCACAGCTTGGGCGCGACGTTCGAGGTCACCGAAATGCACCCCACCCCGCCCTGGGCCAAGAAGGCCAGCGCGGTGGCGTCCTCGCCCGACATTTGACAGAAATCCGGACCGCAGGTCAGCCGCGTTTGGGTCGGACGGTCCAGCTTGGCGGTGGCGTCCTTGACCCCGACGATGGTGGGGATCTTGGCCAGCCGCGCCATGGTCTCGACCGAGATGTCGACCACGCTGCGCCCGGGGATGTTGTAGACGATGATCGGTATATCGACGGCCTTGGCGATCGCCTCGAAATGGCGGAACAGGCCCTCCTGGGTCGGCTTGTTGTAATAGGGGGCGACCACCAGGGCGGCGTCGGCGCCCGCCTGCTTGGCGTGACGGGTCAGGTCGATGGCTTCGGCGGTCGAATTCGAGCCGGTTCCGGCGATCACCGGAATTTTGCCCTTGGCGACCTCGATGCACAGCTCGATGACGCGGTTATGTTCCTCGTGCGACAAGGTCGGCGATTCACCCGTGGTGCCGCAGGGGACAACCCCGTGCGTGCCCTCGGCGATCTGCCAAGCGACCAGGTCTTGGAAGGCTTTCTCGTCCACGCTCCCGTTACGGAAGGGGGTGACCAGCGCGGTGAACGATCCCTTGAACATGATGGACATCCAGGCAAGAAAGAGGCGGAGCCGAAGAGGATAATCGGAATGGCTAGGCCGCTGCAAGCGTGACGCGGAAGCGCATGGAAATGTTCGCGGGCAGGCCTGGCGTCGGCGGCGATTCGTTGCGGACTTATGCCGGTGGACACCCGATTTGACTTTCCCACGGCCCGCTCGCCGGTATTACGTTCGCGCCGCTTCTCGCGGTAATGGTTGAGGTTTGTCCAAAAATTCACGCCGAGAGATGGCGAGGTCGAATGGGATCTTGCCCTTGACCCGCCTTTGCGGGCGTGTATACAATTCGGCGAGCGGCACGATATATATACCTATAAACAACGCGGGTGGTCTGGTTGGCAGCCGTAACCGTAACATTCAGATGCTAACAGCAGCCGATTCCGCGCCCATTGTGCGCAATAACAATGTGTCGGCATTTTCGCATCGCCGCATGCCTCACACCGTGCATGCAATCGCGTTTAGCACCGAGACAATCAATATGTTGGAGGGGACCATGCATCATAAAGGGTCTGGAATGAACGTTCTGCCCGGAGCGTCTTCGTTAGGCTTCGGCTTCAACATTGCGACCGCGCAATCCCCGCAAATCGTCAAGGCGGAAATTGTCGCCTTGGACGAAGAAGATGGAACGACGATTAACAAATTTGGAATTGATTATTTATTGCCGGCGAACGTAAGTGAAATCGATATAAATAAAAACAGCCTAACATACTCGTCATTTACGTCTGAATCGCAATATAGCGATTACATGTCGGCGCAAGCATCGGTCAGCGGCAGCGGTTGGGGGTTTTCGGCGCAGTTTGAAGCGTCATACTCGAAACTTGAGCAAGGCGACAATACCGACTTTTACGGACTTGTTGAAGCCGGTGCGGTGTTATGGACCACACAGCTCAAGTCTATTACCGGAACTTCACTTAATCCAAACTTTGTTACGGCGGTCGATGCTTTACCGACGATTTTTAACGCCAATACCCAGCAAGCGTTCTTTTCGTTCTTTGATCAATGGGGAACGCATATCATCAATCAAAGCACGGTCGGCGGCAGCCTAAACTATTGCGTCACGTCGAATAACTCTTCAGGGCTAACGGAACAGGCCGCTTCGGCCAGCATGCAATTCGAGTATGACGCGTTGTTCGTCGATGTCAGTGGTTCCGCCGAGGCGGACTGGAACAGCATGGCCAGCAGCTGGTTTTCTTCGCGCAGTACGAATTTGACGACTGTCGGCGGCACGACATCGATCTTGTCGGGCGCCGTCACTCCGACAAGTCCCGTTTGGCAGCCAGATTACAGCTCGTCCAGCATCGTGGCGGAGTGGGCGGCGACGATCGGTCAGAATCCAGCGGTAATCGGCCTGAGTCTGACACCGATTAGCAATGTTTTGATCGGGTACGGCGACAAACGCACCGATGTCATCAAATATCAAACCGCGGCGAACCAGCTCGCGATTGCGCTTGACGTGTATCTGAATGCTCCGATCGCGGTGATCAACACCTCGACCTTCGAGAATCTAAATTGGTTCCCGACTCTGATCGCGACCTCGTCGTCGATGGCGATCAACGAGCTGATAATCAGCCCCCCCAATCCACCAAAATTGACCGACTTGTCGATTTATTGGCTAGTGATGGTTGACAGCACGGGCACGATCCAATTCAACCATAACCTGAATTCCGAGGACCCCGACGATTTCGATACTCTTGTCCAAACGGCGATCGAGGTGTCGAGCGGCCAGAATTGGTGGGTATGCGTTTGCATCGTCAATCAGGCCGAGTCTCCGCTCGGGACCTATGCGATCAATTGGCTGAATGAAATTGGGATCACCCCAACCGGCCTTACGCCGAACCATTTCTATCCCCAAATGAGCTGCGTCGTGACGATGATCGGCAAAACCAATTGCAGCTATCCCAATGGGCAAATCAACTTCTACCAGCCAGACCAAACCTACTTCGGCAGCGATGGCCAGCAGCAGGACATAACGGTACAGGTGGCTGTGCCCGCTTTTGTCGGCAGCACCGCGTGACAATGTGTCTGGACGCGCGAGGGTCCTGATCGTAAGTCACACCGGCCGCAAGACCGGATTTGGCCGCGTCGCGGTCGGCATTGCCAACGCCCTGGCCGCGCATCACGTGGTGTGCGTCTTGGGCATCAGCGGCCAGGGTGACGGCGAAGCTTGGCGCGCGCTTGGCGCGACGGCGGGGGATTTGGGCTGCTCGAACGCATTGCGGGAATGGCTTCGAAACTCCGAAACCGATTTGGTTCTGCTGATCGGGGTCAACACCTTGCTTGCGTGGCAGGCGGATAGGATCCGGCGCGATGGCTATCGCGGCATAATCGTTGGCTATGTTCCCGTCGAGGGGCCGATCGGAAATCCGCACCGTTTGGCCGGTCTCGCCGCCTGCACCCAAGTCGTCGCTTATACGCAAACCTCTTCAGCCGAGCTCGGGAAGATTGGGCTGAGGAACGTTGCCGAGCACATCTTTCACGGCGTCGGCACGCACGCGATCGGTCCGCCACCGCCGCGTGATCGCCGTGCGGCGGCGGCCCTCCGCCAACGGCTTCTGCCCGGCATCGCGAATCCCGACAACGCGATTTTGATCTTGAACGGCAACCGGAATGATCCGCGGAAATGCCCGGAATTTACGCTGCAAGCGTTTTCGGCGATTGCCCATCTTGCGCCCGATGCGATGCTGGTCATGCATTGCTCTCCCCAGCGGCCGGGCTTGAGCCTCAAGGTTGAATGCGACCGGCTTGGCTTGTCGAAACGGGTGATCTTTACACACGATTTAGTGCCCGAACCGTGGTCCGAGGAGCAACTGGACGGTCTGTACCAGTGCTGCGAGATCGGTATGAGTTCGAGTTGGGGCGAGGGTTGGGGGCTGGTTTCGTTCGAACACGCGCTGCGGGGCGGCGCGCAGATACTGCCAGCCCACCCCAGTTTGCGGGAAATCTGGGTCGATGCTCCGGTCTGGGCGGCGGTCGGACTTGCCCGTCCGATCGACAACGTTTCGTTCGGTTTCGCGCCGGACGTAAGCGCTTTATCGCTCGCGATGTCGCAATTGCTGACGGATCCCAGCGCGCGGACCCGGATAGCGGCGGCCTGTCACACCCATGCGAGCCGGCGCGTCTTCCACTGGGATGAGATTGGCGGACAGTGGCTGTCTCGCGTTGACCACCTTTTACGTGGCGCGATTTCCAACCCCAAGGAAAATTGCGCCGTGATTCATTCAGCTTTTTCGAATTAACCCCGCGGCAGGAGAATGACGATGGATGAGATCGTAATTTCGTTGAACATCGGGGCCGAATACGCAAACGAATTTGTGTCATTGCAGCCCGCAAGGACGGAACTTAGAATCGAGCTGACCGCTGGGGCGCGGCGGATTGCCACCGATCCGGTCGTCATCGGCAAAATGACACAATTCGGCGGCCACGACATCATGGCGTTGCTTACGCTTTGGTACGAGTTTGACGCGGATAACAACCTGCTGACGATCTGTTCGGACGATCATGATTCGCCGGATGCTCCCTATATTTCGGCATTTACCTGCGACGCCCGGTCCCTATCGCTGCGTTCACCCCATCCTTTGCCGAAATCAAACACAACCGCGCCGGGAGAGTGGAATTTCCGAAGCCAGCTTCATCCTGGCCTTGAAGGCGCGTTGGCGCAACCGGTCCGAGAGATGGTCGACCAAATCAAGCTTGCGGCGCAAGAGAGGAAGCTTAATCTGCTCGTGCGAAACAATGTCCCGTTGCTTCCGCCGGACCTCTACAAAAAACTGTGCCCGGTCTATAAAGATGGAAACTTCGTGGAGTTTTATGATGAAACAAAAACCTATTCAGGGGAGTATAAACTCGGCGACTTCGGCTCGATCTACGGCGGTAATATTTTACTTGGTGTAAACCAACAGTTCTCGAACGTTATCGGCAGTACCAATGACCCGAAAATTCGGGGACTAACGTGGATCAAGCTGTGGGAAAGCATATATGGCGCCTATGGCAATTGCAGTTCGTACCAAACCGCCGGAGTGCCCGGATTTGCGGTGGGGTATTTCGCCTGCACGGCAAGCGGCGTATGCTACGGAGGACACTCCCTACTCGGGCAGTTCGCGACAGTCGTTCCCGCCGGCAATAACTATGTTTTCATTATTCCGATTTGCCCGGCCCACAACAACAATGACAATGTCTACATGGAGGCGGTTGCCGAGCAAAGAGCCGTGGCGCTCCATAACTATTTCAATATGACCGAGGATTTCGACTGAGCGACCGATTTTCATTTGTCGGGAATCCATGCGTCCGGCGGCACGGCATCATAGGGGCGGCGGCGACCACGGCATAAGCCACTCCCCCGGGG
>CAIULK010000186.1 GCA_903899885.1 uncultured Rhodospirillaceae bacterium | reverse complement strand
GGTGGGCGCGGGGGCTATCGGTACCCGGTCGGCGCTGGTGCGCCTGAACGATCACCCGATCCTGGCGCGCGCCATCCGGGTGGCGGGCGGCGTGATGATGGCGTTTGTCGGATTCTCGATGGCGGCAACCACGATGATGATGGGACCAACCGGCGGATGAACCTTACTCGGCGTTCCGTTTTGGCGGGATTGGCGGCGGCGGCGGTGGCCGGATGCAGTTCGCGGCCGACGGTTGTCCATCATCCCGCAGCCAGTCCGCCTGCCCTGGGGCAAGACCCCAGCCGGATGGGCGCCGATGCGGTGGTCGATCTCAGCCACCTCGATCAAGTTATCGATTTTTCGGCCGCCCGCTGGCAAAGCGGCATTCTGGGCGTGATCCACAAGGCCAGCGAGGGATACGACTGGGTCGATCCCACCTACGACGCGCGGCGCGCCAAGGCCGAGGCGGCGGGGCTGTTGTGGGGCGCCTATCACTTCGGCACCTTTGAGCAGCCGGGCGAGAAACAGGCGGCGGCGTTCCTGGCGGCGGCCAAGCCGGGACCGCGCACCGTGCTCGCCCTTGATGTCGAGCTGAACGAGCGCCGTCCCGCCAATTCGATGGATGTGGTCGGGGCCGAGGCGTTCGTGCGCGCCGTGTATCAGGTGACCGGCCGTTTGCCGCTGGTCTATATCCACCCCAGCTGGGCCGATGGATTGCCGGTGGGCGGCAGCCGCCGCACCTTCGGCGGCGCGGTCGAGCCGGGGATGATGCTGGCGGCCTGTGATCTGTGGGTGGCCGATTACCGCGCCGAACCGCGCGTGCCGCGCGCCTGGGCCCAGCGCGGATGGCATCTGTGGCAATATGCGGGCGACGACAACGGCCAATTCCCCGGCCGTACCCGCGCCGTGGCGGGGATCGCGGTGTGTGATCGCAACGTGTTCCGGGGCGGGCCGTCCGACCTGTCCGCCTATTGGAACAGGGCCTGAATTCCCAGGCCCAATTGGCCGATGCGCAGCAGATAGCGTTCCAGCAAGGTGGCGCAGAACATCCCCCGGCCGGGCCAGTCATGCATCAAGATGATGGCGCCGTCCCAATCGGTGAGTTTGGCGATCCCGTCGTCGCAGGCCTGGGCGATGCGCAATGGGGTTTTTTCGCGGTCCTGAAAGCACCATTCCTCGGCGCAAAGGGTCCATTGCACGGCGACGGTGTTGGGGTTCCAGCGGGCCATCGCCGCCCGCACGCGGCTGTCCCTAACCCCGGCGCCATTCGGCAGACGCACCGGCAGGGGATTGGGCGTGGGGCGGAAACGCCGCAACAGGGTCTCGGTCCGTTCCAGTTGATCGGTGATCGCCGCGTCGTCCAGGGTATCGAAGGACGGGTGGTCATAGCCGTGGCTGTACAGCCCGTGCCCGGCGGCCACGATGCGCCGCGCCAAGCCGGGATAGCGTTCGACATTGATGCCGCAGGCGAAGAAGGCGGCGGGTGCGTTGTAAGCCGCCAGAATGTCGAGCAGCATCTCGGTGGTGCCAGGGTTGGGGCCGTCGTCGATGGTCAAGGCGACCATGCCGGTCCGGGTCCCGGCCCGGCTCAGGGTGGGAAAATCAGACATGGCGAACCTTCGCCAGTAACTGATCGACCCAGCGGTTGACCAGCGGCGCCCAGGCGTGGTCGATGCGGGCAAAGGCCCAGGCGATGGGGAGCGTTCCCGCCATCCCCGATGCCGCCGCCAGCAGCGCCGCCGGGGTATAACCGAGAAGCGGCTCGGCCGTCACCAGCACCCAGCTGGCCAACGAGCAATAAACCGGCACATGCAACAGGAACACCGGAAAGGCCATTTCGCCCATCCGCTCCGACAACGGCGTCGATAGTGCTTGGCCCAGGCGCGGCCATTTCAAGCCGACGAACATGATGCCCGCCGCCCCCAGGCTTTGCAGCAGAATGCGCTGCACTTCCATCCCGAACCACGTATCGGGTTCGGGCACCCAAGCATGCATGCCGACCGGCTTGTCATAGGCGAAGACGTACAAGAACCCCAGAAACAGCAGCAGCCACATGCGGTCGGACAGCACGATCGGCCGCTCGTTCAGACGCAGCAGGCCGAAGGTCAGCCCCAGCCCGACGACGAAGGGAATGCCGTAATGCGGCGGAATCAACGCAACGCCGACCACCGCCACCGCCAAGGCGACATAGCCGCGCAGCAGCGACAACCGGGCCAGCACGAAGGCCAGCAGCAGCACCAGCGAACTGCCCAAAAGTTCGAAATGCATCGTCCACAAGGGCGGGTCGTAATCGGAATGCTGATCGACGAACACCGAAACCGCGCCCTGCCACACCGCTTGGATCAAACTCGGATGAAAGTCCGCCGGATGGGCGGCGTTGGCGAAATCATGCAGCCATTTCGACCCCGACAGATCGCCCGCCGCCTCGTGATGATACAGGCCCAGCGCGTACAGCGCCCAGGCGAACAGGCTGGCCAGCAGCGACGGAAACATCAAGCGCGGCCAGCGCCGGACCAAGCCCCGGATCAAGGAATAGCCGGAAGGATCGCGGAACAACGGCCGTCCGTTGACCACCCCCGACAGCACGAAGAAAAAGCCGACGGCGGCATTGCCGTTGAACAGCAGATAGGCGGGGGTGCCGGGCAGCACGCCGATCCCGGCCGGCCAAAAGGCCAGCAGCGCGTGATAAAACAACACCACGGCGGCGGCGATGCCACGAAACGCCTCAAGCGACAGAACGCGTTTGCTGCTCATTGGGGTTCCCCTTGCGGCAAGGCGGGGGCGCCGGTCGCGGTCTGCCACTCGGCGACCGTGACGAAGTGGCAGCCGTTGGACTTCAGCGCGTCCAGAACCGTAGGAATGGCGGCGATCGTGGTGTCGTGGATGTCATGGAACAAGAAGATGCCGTGACCGCCGGTCTTGGCGCGCACCGGCAGCACATTGCCTTCGATGTCGGCGACCGAGTGGTAGCGCCAGTCCAAGCTGTCGTGCGACCACAGCACCACTTCCAGGCCCTCGCGCCGCGCGTCCTCGACCACATCCTTGTTATAGGCGCCGTAGGGCGGGCGGAAATAATGCGGCTCGATCCCCAGCGCCACCAGCACCTTTTCGGTTTCGACCAGTTCGCGGGTGCGCGCCGCGTCGTCCAATTTGCGCATGTCGGGATGGTCCCAGGTGTGGACCTCGATCTCGTGGCCTTCCTCGGCCATGCGCTTGATGATGTCGGGATATTGGCGGACATGCTCGCCCAGCACGAAGAAGGTCGCCTTGATTTGGCGTTGGGCCAGAAGGTCGAGCAGGCGGCCGGTGTGCTTGCCCGGCCCGTCGTCGAAGGTGACGGCGCAATCGGTGCTTTTGTGCTCGTCCTCGGCGATGACGTTGAAATCCAGCAGGGGCGGAGGTGCCGCCCGCACGGGAGTTGCCAGCAAGACCAGAAAGATCGCTACGAATCGCATTGACGTCATTGGGAACCTGCCCCACCATCCGGTTACCTTTTTTAGGAATGGCATAAGGGCCGGACAATGACGACGGAAATTTTTGCTGATTCCCTGGGCCGGATCGATTTCGCGGGTGGGGTGGTGCGGTTCGAGTTGGCGGTTCTGGAACCGACCGACGACGGCAAGGGCAAGCTGGCCGCCCGCCAGCGCGTGGTGATGCCGATCGAAGGCTTCCTCAACACCTACAAGATCATGGGCGAACTGATCGCCAAGATGGAAGAAGGCGGCGTCATCCGCCGGTCGGCGACCCCGACGCAGTAAATCTTCCCTCGCCGGGCGGGCGCGTCCGCGCCCTTGGCCGCCGCCGCGGGTGGCGGCTAACCGGCGAACGTGGGGTCGCCGGTTAAACCGCCTCCCCCCACAGGTCGTAATCCTCGGCGGCGATGATTTTCGCGGCGACGATGTCGCCGGGTTTGGCGCCGTCGAAGCCGTCGAGGAAGACAGCGCCATCGACCTCCGGGCTGTCGGCCATCGACCGGCCGATGGCGCCTTCCTCGTCCACTTCGTCGATGATCACATCCAGCACGCGGCCGACCTTGGCTTGGGCGGTTTCGTCCGAGATGCGGCGCGCCGTGTCCATCAGGCGGGCCAAACGCTCTTCCTTGACGTCCTCATCAACGTGACCCGGCAGTTCGTTGGCGGGCGCACCCTTGACGTTCTCGTATTTGAAGGCGCCGACCCGGTCGATCTTGGCTTCTTCCAGCCAATCGAGCAGGAATTCGAAATCCTCGTCGGTCTCGCCGGGAAAGCCGACGATGAAGGTCGAGCGCAGCGCCAGGTCGGGGCAGATCGTCCGCCAGCGGACGATGCGGTCCAAGGTGCGTTCGTGATCGGCGGGGCGCCGCATGGCGCGCAGAATCGGCGGGCTGGCATGCTGAAACGGAATATCCAGATAGGGCAGTATCTTGCCCTCGGCCATCAGCGGGATCAATTCATCGACCGACGGATAGGGGTACACGTAATGCAGCCGCACCCACGCCCCCAGATCGCCCAGCGCACGGGCCAGCGGGGTCAGTGTTTGGCCGATGTCTTGCCCATAGGCGCCGGTATCTTGCGAAATGACTAGCAGTTCGCGCACGCCCGAGGCCACCAGCCGCTCGGCCTCGCCCAGGATGTCGGCGGGTGGGCGGCTGACCAACGGGCCGCGGAGCCGTGGGATGATGCAGAAGCTACAGCGGTGATTGCAGCCCTCGGAAATCTTGAGATAGGCGTAATGCTGTGGGGTCAGTTTCAGGCCCTGTGGCGGCACCAGGGCGACGAAGGGATGATCCGGGGGCGGCAGAACGGCGTGCACCGCCTCCATCAAGCGCTCGTATTGCTCGGGGCCGGTGACGGCCAAGACGGCGGGATGCACGGCGCGAATGGCGTCCTCGTCCACGCCCAGGCAGCCGGTGACGATCACCCGGCCGTTCTCGGCGACCGCCTCGCCGATCGCTTCCAGGGATTCGGCGCGCGCGCTGTCGATGAAGCCGCAGGTGTTGACGATCACCACCCCGGCGCCTTGATAGTCCGGCGAGATGTCGTAACCCTCGGCCCGAAGGCGGGTCAGGATGCGTTCCGAATCAACCAGCGCCTTGGAGCAGCCCAGGCTGACGATACCGACACGGGGCGGGGAAGCGGTCATGGCAGGGGCCCTTTCGCAAGCGGGCCGCCACGGTAAAGCAGTTTCGGGGCGGGTGGAAGTTGCTCTGTCGTCCGTTACGTCGAAAGGCGTACAGGGACTATACGGACCCATCCTACTCGGGGGGTGCCTTTTGGAGTAGTGTCGAAGGAATCAGAAAATGAGGGAGGTGCCGCTCGCAAAGATGGTGGTGTCATGTTTCGGGGGAGGTGTGTGATGGCGGATGCGATAGACTGTGGGAAACGTTTGGCGGTTTTATCGATCGCCGATTCGGACAAAGACCTGTTGCGCTCTTTCCGGCCCATTCTCGAGGCCTGTCTCGACCAAATTTTGGTCGATTTCTATCGGCATGTTCGCTCGTTTCCCGAAATGGCGTCGCTTTTTCGCGACGACGCGATGGTGGCGCACGCCAAGGCGGCGCAAAAGGCCCACTGGCTGCGCCTGTTCGGGGGGCAATTCGGCGACGATTATATGCGCTCGGTGCAGGAAATCGGCCGCACTCACAGCCGCATCGGCCTGGAGCCGCATTGGTATATCGGCGGTTATGCCTTCGTTTTGGGCCGCTTGCTGACGGTGGCGGTGGAAACCCGCCGCGACGGGGTGTTCGGCACGATCGACCGGACGCAATTGGGGAAACTGATTTCGATCATCGCGCGGGCCATCTTACTGGACATCGATCTGGCCGTGGCGGTCTATCTTGAGGCGCAGCGCGCCCTGGCCGAACGCCAGCAGCATGAACGCGAGGCCAAGATCGTGACCGAATTGACCGCCATCGTCCAGGCGGCCAGCCGGGGAGATCTGGATCAGCGGGTGCCGCTGGCCGACAAGACCGGCTTCTTTTTGGATCTGTGCCAAGCGATGAACAACTTGGTCGAGAATGCAGGCACGACGCTGGCCGATGTGGCGGCGGTGCAAGGCGCGATCGCGGCGGGCGACCTGACGCGGCGGATCACCGCAGATTACCAAGGCGTCTTCGGGCGGCTGAAGACCGATGTCAACGCCACCGCCGACCGCTTGACCGAGGTGGTGACCCAGATCCAGCAATCCTCGGGCGAGATCGCCACCGCGGCGGCCGAGGTCGCGGCCGGCAGCGACGATTTGTCGCGCCGCTCGGAACAACAGGCCAGCAGCCTGCAAGAAACCGCGGCCTCGCTGCATCAGATGGCCGACGTCGTCCGCCAGAATGCCGAGAACGCCGAGGACGCCAATCGTCAAGCGGCGGGCGCCGTCGAGGTGGCGGCCACCGGCGGGCGGATCGTCATCGACGCGGTGACGGCGATGGACCGGATCGAAGCCTCGTCGCAAAAGATCGAGGACATTGTCGGCATGATCAACGACATCGCGTTCCAGACCAACCTGCTGGCGCTGAACGCGGCGGTCGAGGCGGCCCGCGCGGGCGAGATGGGCAAGGGGTTCGCCGTCGTCGCGCAAGAGGTGCGCAATCTGGCGCAACGCTCGGCCCAGGCGTCGAAGGAAATCCGGGCGTTGATCGCCGAAAGTTCGAACGAGGTTGCGGCGGGGGCCAATCTGGTCAAAAGCGCCGGGCAATCCTTGAGCGGCATCGTCGGTTCGATCCGCAAGGTCGCGGCGATCGTCGGCGAAATCGCCAGTGCCAGCCGCGAGCAATCGGGGGATATCAAGGCGATCAGTTCCGCCGTCGCCGATATCGATGAAACCACCCAACAGAACGCGGCGTTGGTCGAGCAAAGCTCGGCCGCCGCCGTCTCGCTCGAGGAACAATCCCATCGCTTGACCGAAATGATGGGGTTCTTCCGCGCGGCTTAGGTTCCGTTGACAATAGGGTTTCCCAAACTGGTTCCGATGTGATTCAAGATTCCGGCTGGGGCAGGAGGCCAGCTATGGATGGCGAAACGAGAACTTCGGGATGATCAGTGGGAACGCATATCGGACCTGCTTCCGGGAAAGGCAACAGACCGTGGCGTAACAGCCAAAGATAATCGCCTATTTATAGATGCAGTTTTCTGGATAGCCCGAAGTGGAGCACACTGGCGAGAATTGCCGGAAGTCTTCGGCCACTGGAACTGTGTGTTCGCGCGTTATAATCGCTGGGCCAAGAAGGGAGTGTGGGAACGGGTGTTTCATACCCTGTCGGGCGATCCCGACTTTGAATATGTGCTGCTGGATTCCACCGTCGTTCGCGCTCACCAGCATAGCGCGGGCGCAAAAGGGGGGATGCGCAGACGGAAGCCATTGGCCGTTCACGAGGCGGTTTGACGACCAAGGTTCATACTTTGACGGACGCGTTGGGCAATCCGGTCCGATTCATCCTGACCGGTGGCAACGAGGCCGACTGCACGCAGGCGCTGCCCTTGCTCGCGGGTGTCCGGGCCGCAGGCTGTTGAAAAAAGTATTTTTGCCCCTCGTTTCTTGTCACCCAGCGAAGGCGGTGGTTCATGTTGGGCAGAGGATGACCGTACCCGCTAAATGCTGTGCTTGTGGAAGCATGGACTCTCGCTCTCGCGGAAATGACGGCAATTAATGCAGACTTTTTCAACCCCTGCTCGGGCGGCTGAGATGACGAGAAATTGGATGTTAATGGTTGAAAGTTAGCTGTTCTTTACATATCCCGGCATAAGGTATTTCCGTTACCCGATGGGTTGGCGTCGCCGTGGCGTCCGCGGACATCGGTGGGGCGGGTGTCATGGCCTTGTGTCTTCGCCAGTGTTCGGATTGCCCGATGACGGTTACCGTCCGCATGGATGTTTCGGACAATATCGCGCTTCTCGACCGGTGCACCGCCGATATCCGCCGTGAAGCCGTGGTTCGGGTCTTCAATGAAATCGCCAACGACGAGGGGAACAACGTTCGCGACGTCGCGTTGATTCTGCGGGTCGATGGCATCGACATCGCGGTGATTTGCGCGCATTGCGCCGCCAACGACGATACCGGCGATATCGAGTTATTTTAAATTCCTACGACCGGTCGGCGATGTCCTCGCGGGCGACGGTCACCGCCTTGAGCAGGGCGAAGGCCCGCATTCCCTCGGTTAAACGCAAATGTGCCTGGGCCAGCGAGGTGATTTGCGACCAGATCACCGCGCCGTTGCAGTCGAGCATGACATCGACGATGTGGCCAGGGCCGGGGGTAACCGAGACCACGCGCCCGGCCAGCACGTTGCGCACGCTGACATGCGTGGGGGCCTCGGTCGCCAAGACCACGTCGCGCGCGTGGATGCGCAGGCGCACCAAGGTTCCCGGCGCCACGTCAATCCGTCCGGCCAGCAAGGTGCCGCCCGCGAAGCTAAGCCCGGTGATGCCGTGATTGTCGTCGTGATAGGCGACGCGGGCCTGGATCACCGCGCCCGCCTCGCCGTGGCCGGTCAGGTGGCGCAGATCGGCTCGCGACAGGATTTCCTCGGCCGGACCTGCGGCGGCGACGTGGCCGTTGTCCATCAGCACCAGGGTGTCGGCAAGCCGCAGAACCTCGTCCATCGCGTGGCTGACATACAGGATCGGCAGGGCAAAGCGTTGGGCCATCCGGGCGATGAAGGGCAGCAGTTCGGCCTTGCGGCCGGGATCAAGCGCGGCCAGCGGCTCGTCCATCAGCAAGATGCGCGGGCTGGCCAGCAAGGCCCGGCCGATCGCCACCCGTTGCTTCTCGCCGCCCGACAGTCCGGCGGGGCGGCGCGCCAACAAGCCGCCGATGCCCAACACCTCGACCACGTCGCCCAGGGATAGATGGCGTTCGGCGTGCGGCACACGGTTCATCCCGAAGGTCAGATTGGCCCGCACGTCGAGATGGGGGAACAAACGCGCTTCTTGGAAGACATACCCCAGGCGGCGCTTTTCCGGCGGCACGTCGATTTTGGCTTCGGAATCGAACAACACGCGGTCCTCGACCTTGATCCGGCCAAAGTCGGGCCGCGACAGCCCGGCCACCATCGAAATCACCGAGGTCTTGCCCGAGCCCGAGGGACCATACAAGGCGGTCACCCCGCCACCGGCCGCGAGATCGACATCGACGTTGAAGCAGCCCTGTCGGCGGTGGATCGACAGTTCCAGCATCGCCTAGCTCCGCAGCCGGGCCTGAACCCGGCGGGCCAGAATCTCGGCGGTCAGCAGGGCCGCGAAAGCCACCACCACCGAAATCGCGCACAGCCGCATCGCCGCCTCGTCGCCGCCGGGAACCTGGGTCAACGCATACAGCGCGATGGGAAGGGTGCGGGTCTCGCCCGGAATGTTCGACACAAAGGTAATGGTGGCGCCGAATTCGCTTAACGACCGCGCGAATCCCAAGATCACCCCGGTCAGCACGCCGGGAGCGACCAGAGGCAGGGTGACGGTGAAAAAGGTTCGCAAGGGGCCGCAGCCCAGGGTGCGCGCCGCTTGCTCCAGCCCCCGATCGACGCCTTCCAGCGACAGGCGGATTGCGCGCACCATCAGCGGAAAGGAAATCACCGCCGAGGCGATCGCCGCCCCTTTCCAGGTAAAGGCCAAGGTGATGCCGAACCAGTCATACAGCCAAGCGCCGACCGGCCCCCGGCGGCCCAGCAGCACCAGCAGAAAATAGCCGACCACTACCGGCGGCAGCACCAAGGGCAAGTGGATCAGGCCGTCGAACAGGGTTTTGCCGTAAAACTCGCAGCGCGCCAAAATCCAGGCGCAGGCGATGCCAAAGGGCAGGCTGCCCGCCACGGCCCACCCCGACACCAGCAATGACAGGTGCAGCGCCTCGATTTCCAGCGGCGTCAGGGCGAACATGCCGGGGTCAGTTCAAGATGAACCCGTAATTGCCGAAGATCGATTGGGCGGAACGGCCGTGCAGATAGTCGAAAAAACCCTGCGCGGCCTCGGTCTCGTGCCCGGCGATCATCGCGAAGGGATAGACAATGGGGTCGTGCGACGAGTCGGGAAAGTGACCAACCACCTTGACCTTTTTCGAAATGGCGGCGTCGGTGGCATAGACCACGCCGAACGGCACCTCGCCGCGCTCGACCAAAGCCAGGGCGGCGCGCACCGATTCGGCGCGCGCCAGTTTCGGCTCGACCGCCGCCCACTGGTTGGTCCGCTCCATGGTTTGACGGAAATACAGGCCGACCGGCACGGCGTCGGGGTCGCCGGTGGCGATGCGGCCGTTTCCGGCCAAGGCGGCGATGTCGGATTTCGGCCCCAGATCGACCCGGTTGACCGGGCTGTCCAAGGGAGCGACCAACACCAGCCGGTTGCCCAGCATGTTGGCGCGGGTCGTAAGATCGATCAGTTTCTTGTCGGCCAGATAATCCATCCATTTGAGGTCGGCCGAGGCGAAGATTTGGGCGGGCGCGCCCTGTTCGACCTGCTTGGCCAGGGCCGACGAGGCGCCATACGAGAACACTACCCGGTTGCCGCTTTGGGCCGTGTATTCGGTGGCGATATCGTTCAGCGCGTTGGTCAGCGAGGCGGCGGCATAGACCGTGACATCCTCGGCCCAAGCCGGGCCGTTGACGGCGGCGGTGAAAATTAGGCCTACGACGGCCCCCAGAACGCGTTTCATCGACATGGCGCAGCTTCCTCTTCCGACTCGGTATGGTGTTCTGCTATATAACGCTTGGTGGATCGGGTTCAACCCGGAAATCATTCCTTTCATCCAGACCAAGGAGTTTGCCATGAAGCTGAGTGCTCGCAATGCCCTGAAGGGCAAGATCATCGAGATCGTCAAGGGGCAGGTCGTCGCCAAGGTGAAGGTCGATATCGGCGGACAGACGGTGACCTCGATGATCTCGGTGGAGGCCGTCGATGATCTCGCCCTCAAGATCGGTGACGATGTTCAGGCCATCATCAAATCCTCGGAAGTGATGATCGGTAAATAAAGACACCGCCCGCCATGGGCGAGCCGAGGGTCGAAGCGGTTTTGGCGTTCCGGGGCGGCGGCCGGTCCATGGTCGGGCACGATCGTATCCGGCTGCTCGAAGCGGTGGCCCTGCATGGCAGCATCACCAAGGCAGCCCAGGCGGTCGGCATCAGTTACAAGGCGGCGTGGGACGCGCTCAACGCGGTTAATAATCTGCTGCCGCGCCCGGCGTTCAGCGCCCAGACCGGCGGGCGGCACGGCGGCGGTGCCAGCGTCACCCCGGATGGGCTTGCCCTGATCAAGGCCTTTCATCTGCTGGAGGAACGGCTTGCCCGCGCCACGGCGGTGTTGTCGGCGGGAGAAAGCCCAGTCGATCCCCATGTCTTGCTGCGGAGCCTCGGGATGAGAACCAGTGCGCGCAACGCCTTTCGCTGCACCGTCGATGCCATCGTGACCGGCGGCGTCAATGCCGAGGTGGTGCTGCGGCTGACCGATGAAATCCAGCTGGCCGCCGTGATCACCCAGGCCAGCGTGCGCGATCTGGGCATCGAGGAGGGGTCCGAGGTAACCGCACTGATCAAGGCGCCCTTCGTCATGCTGGCCACCGGCGAGGCCGAACCCACGGTGTCGGCGCGCAACCGCATCCCCGGCACGATCCTTGCCCGCGAGGACGGCCCGGTCAGCAGCGAGATCACGCTTGATATCGGCGGCGGCAAAACCCTGACCTCCGTGGTAACTTGGGACAGCGCCGATCGTTTGGCGCTGTCGGCCGGGGTGCGCGTTTGGGCGCTGTTCAAGGCGTCGCATGTGATCCTGGCGGTCGACTGACCGAACCGGGAGGGGCAGGCGATCACACGCTTCGCAACATACCTGCGGCGCCATCGGGGGGCGTTGGGGCTGTCCGTCCGGGTCACGGTGGCGGCCTTGCTGGCGTTGGCCTTGGCGCAAAGCTTGGCTTTGCCCCTGCCGCTGTGGGCGGTGTTGACCGCGATCGTCGTGACGCAGACCAGCGTCGGCAAATCGCTGAAGGCGACGGCCGATTATCTGTCCGGCACGGTGGTGGGGGCGGTGTACGCCGCCTTGGCCGCCAGCGTGGTGCCGCATGCCGGGGAAATCGGGCTTTTGCTGCTGCTGGCGATCGCCGTGGCTCCGTTGGCCCTTGTCGCCACTCTGGCCCATCGCTTGAACACCGCCCCGATTACCGCCGCCATCGTGATTTTGGTTCCGGCGATCACCCACGCGAGCCCGGTCGGTTCGGCCATCGACCGGCTTTTGGAAGTGGCGTTGGGCGGTGCCACCGGATTCGCCGTGTCGTTCGTGATTTTGCCGTCGAATGCGCACCGGCTGGTGGCCGAGGCGGCGGCGCGCACCCTGGGCCAGATGGCGGATGCCCTTCGTGAACTGTTGGCGGGTCTGAACCACGGCTTGAACAAGGACGCGCTGCCCCGCATCCTCGGTCCGATCGGTCAAGCCGTGATTCATTTGGATGGGATCGGAGCCGAGGCCGAGCGCGAGCGGGCGGCCCGTTTGGCCGCCGGTCCCGATACCGGGCCGCTGTTGCGCACCCTTCTTCGCCTGCGTCACGATCTGGTGATGATCGGCCGCGCGGCCCTGATGCCGTTGCCCCCGGCGTTTCAGGGGCGGCTGGCGGGGCCGCTGGCGGGCATCGCCGCCGTCTTTGGCCATTACCTGACGGCGTGCGGGGCCGCGCTGTCAATGGGCCGAGCCCCTCCGTCCTTGGACGGCGTCGATCTGGCGGTCGCGGCCTATACCACCGAAGTCGCGGCTCTGCGCTCCGAGGGGCAGACCCTGACGTTGCCCGGCGACCGGGCGGAACACCTGTTCGCGCTTGGGTTCGCACTGGAGCAAATGCACCAGAATCTCCGCGATCTTCATTACCGGGTTGCGGAATGGACCGGTCCGAAAATGAAACGCCTGCCTTTGTAGCCTCGGCTACAGACCATGGACGACGGAGGGAGCTAGCGTGGTTGGGCAAACGATCCTTCGGAGTGCCAAATCATGCGTCTTTTCCTCGATGTTCACGACAAGGACCATTCAACCTTCCCGCCGGAGCTTTCCCCCGCCCAGTTCGAACAGTTCTTCGCGCTGTTCGAGGCCGCCTGCGCCGTCGAGGGGGTGGTCATCGTGCGCACCCATGTCGGTTATCGCGAGGGGCGGGCCTTCTGTCTGACAATGGCGCCCGACGCCGACGCGGTGCGGCGCGCCCATGACCGGGTCGGCCTGGGTTTCGACAGCATTACCGAGGTCGAAACCGCCAGTCCGAACGACACCTTCTTCCGGCGTATCGCGCTGTAACCCACTCTTATCGCACCCGATCAAGACCGGAGTTTTGGGCCATGAACGCTGACCTATCCTTGTTGCTGACCATCGGCCTTGCGATGATCGCTTTCGCAACCACTGCCCTGGTTTTGTTGGTGCGCGGCGATCTTGCCCCGTCGCGGAGCGGCGGGCGCTGGTTTTTGGGGGCGGCGCTTGGTTTCGGGATCATCGCTTTTTCCATCAAGCTGGTGATCATCGCCACCTTATCGACCTTTCCCGGCCAGACCATCGCCCCCTTGCTTCCCGATCCGGCCAAGACCGCCCCCACCGCCTGGCTGGGCGACGACGGGTGGGATCTGGGACCCAAACATTACGTTTGGAAGCCGTTGCCCATGGTCGCCCCGGCCCCCGCCGACAATCCGACGACACCGGCCAAGGTGGCGCTGGGTGAGCGTTTGTTCCTTGATACCGCCTTGTCGGCCAACCACACGGTATCGTGCGCGTCGTGCCACGATGTCGGGGCCAAGGCGGGCACCGACCGCCGCCCGACCGCGATCGGCATCACCGGGGTCCCCGGCCCGCGCAACGCGCCGACGGTGTGGAATGCCGCCTTCCAGGCCCGTCTGTTCTGGGACGGACGGGCGGGGTCTCTGGAGGAGCAGGCCAAGGGCCCGCCGCTCAATCCCGGCGAAATGGGCATGCCGTCCTTCGCGGCGATCGAGGACCGGATCAAGGCCGAGCCCACCTACCAAACCGGCTTCGCCGACGCCTTCGGTGCTGGCCAGCCGATCACCATGGACCGCATTGTCCAGGCGATCGCCGCCTATGAACGCACGCTGATTACCCCCGACGCCCCCTATGACCGCTTCGTGAAGGGCGATCCCCAGGCGCTGAATGCCGCCCAGCAGCGCGGCATGTGGCTGTTTCAATCGGTCGGCTGCGTCAATTGCCATGCGGGGCCGAATTTCAGCGGCGCCAGCCTGATCGGCCCGCAAAACCCCTATGCCCCCCTGATGGCCAGCCGGTCGGAATATGGCCGCCGTCATGATCTGACCGCCGACAAGGGCCGCGCGCCGACAGGCGCCAAGGACGGCATCTGGCGCATCCCCAGCTTGCGCAACGTCGCGGCGACCGGCCCCTATTTCCACAACGGATCGGTGACGGATTTGAAGGAGGCGGTGCGGGTGATGGCGACCTCGCAATTGAATGCCCAGATCAGCGACGACATTGCCCAACGCCGGGTGCCGATGTGGTCGGCGGACAAGACCGGCTTCGATGTCACCACCCGGCGGATTTTAAGCACCCGTGATGTCGATGATATCGTCGCCTTCCTGGGTGCGCTGACCAGCGACAGATTCGCCGTCCAATGACATAATCGCCCCTGGGTCAAACTGGGGGCGATCATGACGGATATCGGTGACCTCGCGGTGTTCAAGACGTTGTCGGCCGAGGGGCGGCAAAAGCTGCAAGCGGGGGCCACGACCCACCGCTTTCCCGGCGGCAAGACCATCATCGAAAAGGGGCAGGATGTTTCGGGCGCCTATTTCGTGCTGGAGGGCTGCTTGCGGGTCTATTCCGCCTTCCCCGACGGCAAGGAGGCGACCTTGTACCCGATCCGCCCGGGCGAGACCTGCGTGCTGGCGCTCAACAGCCTGTTCAACGACCTTCTCTACCCCGCCTGGGTGCAGACCGAGGCGGCGACGGCGGTCGCCGTGGTGCCCGGCCCGGTCTATCGCCGCCTGTTCGAAAGCGAACCGGCGATCCAGGACTTGACGGTCCGCACGCTGTCCACCCTGGTCTTCCGCTTGATGGCCGAGCTGGACCAAGTGCATTCCAGCACGGTCGAACAACGCCTCGCCGGGTTCTTGCTGGTGCGGGCCTCGGGAAAGGGCGAGGTGCGCCACACCCAGCAGGAAATCGCCGGTCATATCGGCACCACCCGCGAGGTGGTCGCCCGCCTGACCAGCCGCTTGGCGGCGCGCGGCCTGATCGCCACCGGCCGGGGATCGGTGACCATCTTGCAGCCCTTGGCGCTTAATCGTCTGGCGGAGTGTCCGTGTTAGCTCGCTTGGCCAGAACGTATTTCAGCTTTTGCAAGGCCGCCGCCCGTAATTGGCTGTCGTGGGCATATGCGCTGCCGACCACCGTCACCTCGACCATGGTCTTGCTGTCGATTGCCATCACCTTGGCGCTGTTGCCCATGCGGACGATTTCGAACAGCACTTCACGATTGGTCATCAGGATAGGGTTCCGGGTTTCGGTCGCCCGTCATAGCGCAAGGGGGGCGGGGGAGGCAATGTTTTGGCGAAGGAAGTTACCGGCGTAAATGGTGCTAAACGTGGCGCTGGCCCTTGAATGCGAAAGCATCGGCTTGCGGCGGGAGCCAGCGAACGGGACGTGCAAAACCTGATCGACACGCTGATTGGCGTGGCCGAACCCATTGAGGTTCATTACCAGTGGCGGCAGCAATTGTCGGACGTCGGCGACGAGATGGTGCTGGAGCCGGCGGCAGAAAAGCTCTCGGCAATCACAACCGCCGAAGCCATTTTCGCGGAGCGAAAAAACCGGGGCAATCCCAAGGAAGCGATTCGTTTTCCGACCCGTGGCGGCAGCGAGCCGCCGCGCCAGGACGACCTTTTGCCGCAGGATTAGCGGGGTTATTTGGGCCGTCCTTATGACGCGAAATACCTAGCGCGAGGTTCCGGGAGGTGCTGTATCATAATACACTAATGTTGTGTTATTCCATCTCCTCCCCCTTGACAGACCCCATGCCGAAGTGTTCAATCCACGCACCCCGGGAGAACCGGCGAGGCCCGTTGCGAGGAAGGTAGCTCATGACCGCGAAAAGCTTTCATCCGGAAACCATCGTTCTGCATGCTGGTTACCGCGCCGATCCGAACAGCCATTCGGTGGCCGTTCCGATCCATCAGACCACCTCGTACCAATTCCGCGACACCAAGCACGCCAGCGACCTGTTCGCCCTGGCCGAGATGGGCAACATCTATACCCGGATCATGAACCCCACCACCGACGTGCTGGAGCAGCGGATGGCCGCGCTTGAAGGCGGCGTCGCCGGGTTGGGCGTGGCCTCGGGCCAGTCGGCCAGCACCTTCGCGATCCTGAATCTGTGCCAAGCGGGCGATAATTTCGTTTCCTCGACCGATCTGTACGGCGGCACCTGGAATTTGTTCGCCAACACGATGAAGCAGATGGGCATCGAATGCCGCTTCGTCGATCCGGCCGATCCCGCCGCCTTCGCGCGCGCCACCGATGCGAAAACCCGGCTGTGGTACGCCGAAACCCTGCCCAATCCCAAGCTGCAAGCCTTTCCGATCGCCGAGGTCGCGGCCCAGGCCGATCAGATCGGCGTGCCCTTGATCGTCGACAACACCGCCGCGCCGGTGATCTGCCGCCCGATCGAGCATGGGGCGCATATCGTGGTCTATTCGACCACCAAATTCATCGGCGGTCACGGCACCTCGATCGGCGGCATGCTGGTCGATAGCGGCAAGTTCGATTGGGAGAAATACGGCGACCGCTTCCCAACGCTGAACCACCCGGATCCCAGCTATCACGGCGCGGTGTGGACCCAGGCCGTCAAGCCCTTGGGGCCGGTCGCCTATATCATCCGCGCCCGGGTGATCCTGCTGCGCGACATCGGCGCCGCGATGAGCCCGTTCAACGCCTTCCAGTTCATTCAAGGGATGGAAACCCTGCCGCTGCGGATGCGCGCCCATTGCGACAACGCCGCCGCTGTCGCCCATGTTCTGTCGAAACACCCCAAGGTCGCCAGCGTCACCTATCCCGGCTTGATGACCGGCGAGGCACGCCGCCGGGCCGACGCGGTGTTGAAGCACGGCTATGGCGCCCTGGTCGGCTTCGAGCTGAAGGACGGCATCGAGGCGGGCAAACGCTTCATAGATTCGCTGAAAATGTTCTATCACGTGGCGAATATCGGCGATGCGCGGTCACTGGCGATCCATCCGGCCAGCACCACCCATTCCCAGCTGTCGGTCGATGACCAGTTGGCGACTGGCGTCACGCCGGGCTATGTGCGATTGTCGGTGGGCATCGAACATATCGACGATATCCTCGCCGATCTGAACCAGGCCCTGGAACTCGCATAGGACTCCGTTGCCCGCTCTTTTGCCCCACAGCGCGTTCCCGCGCACCCGCCCGCGCCGCAACCGCCAATCCGGCTGGTTGCGGCGTTTGGTCGCCGAAACCGCGCTTTCGGTCGATGATCTGATCTGGCCGCTGTTCGTGGTGGAAGGGACTGGTGTCCGCCAGCCGATCGCCTCGATGCCCGGCGTCGAACGCCTGTCGATCGATTTGGCGGTCGAGGCGGCGCGGATGGCCGCCGGTTTGGGAATTCCGGCGATCGCTTTGTTCCCCTCGGTCGATCCCGGCCTGAAAACCCCCGACGCGCGCGAAGCGGTCAATCCCGGCAATCTGGTTTGCCGCGCCGTGCGCGCGGTCAAGGCCGCCGTGCCTGACTTGGGCATCATCTGCGACGTGGCGCTGGATCCCTTCAACTCCGACGGTCACGACGGGCTGGTGGTCGATGGCGACGTCGCCAACGACGCCTCGGTCGAGGTGCTGGCCCGCATGGCGGTGGTGCAGGCCGAAGCCGGGTGCGACGTGGTGGCGCCGTCGGATATGATGGATGGGCGGGTCGGCGCGATGCGCGACGCGCTCGACGCGGCGGGGCTGGACCATGTGTCGATTCTGTCCTATGCCGCGAAATACGCCTCGGCCTTTTACGGTCCGTTCCGCGACGCGGTGGGATCGGGCAGCGCCTTGAAGGGCGACAAGAAGACCTATCAAATGGACCCCGCCAACACCGAGGAGAGCTTGCGCGAGGTGGCGCTGGATCTGTCGGAGGGCGCCGACATGGTGATGGTCAAGCCCGGCATGCCGTATCTGGACATCGTGCGCCGGGTCAAGGAAACCTTCGGCGTGCCCACCCTGGTCTATCAGGTGTCGGGCGAATATGCGATGATGCGAGCGGCGAGCGCCAACGGCTGGCTGGATTGGGACCGGGTGGTGATGGAAAGCCTGCTGGGTTTCAAACGCGCCGGGGCCGACGCCATTTTGACCTACGCCGCGCCCGAGGTGGCCAAAAAGCTGGCCCGCTGACGGACGCCGCCTTTAGGAGAGGTGGACCATGTCCAAGGTTTGGCTTATCACCGGCTGCTCGACCGGCCTGGGCCGCGAGCTGGTCCGTGCGGTTTTGCAACACGGGGACCAGGTGGTCGCCACGGCGCGCGACCCGGCCACCCTGGCGGAATTCGCCGCCCATCCCAACGCCCTGACCGTCCGGCTCGACGTCACCAAGCCTGATCACATCGCGGCGGCCGTTCATGCGACCGCGGCGCGCTTCGGGCGGATCGACGTGCTGGTCAACAACGCCGGGTACGGCTATCTGTCGGCGGTCGAGGAGGGCGAGGACGAGCAGGTCCGCGCTATGTTCGAGGTCAACCTGTTCGGTCTGGCGAAAATGACCCAGGCGGTGCTGCCCGGCATGCGGGCGCGGCGCGCGGGCCATATCGTCAACATCTCGTCGATGGGCGGGTTGATCGGCTTTCCCGGCATCGGCTATTACAACGCCACCAAATTCGCGGTCGAGGGATTGTCGGAAGCGCTGGCCAAGGAATGCGCCCCCTTGGGCATCCATGTGACGATCGTCGAGCCGGGGCCTTTCCGCACCGACTGGGCGGGCCGCTCGCTGAAGGTTCCCAAGACCGCCATCGGCGACTACGCCGACACCGCCGGCAGCCGCCGGGCGGCGATCCAAGGCTATAGTGGCCAACAGCCGGGCGACCCGGTGCGCGCCGCCCAGGCGATGATCGCCGCCGTCGAGGCCCCCCAGCCGCCGCTGCGGTTGGTGCTGGGGCGTGCCGCCTTTGATCAGGTCTCGGCCAAATTGAAGGAAGCGGGCGCCGAGTTGGGGGCGTGGCGGGCGGTGTCGCTGGGGGCGGACTTCCCGGAATAGGGGCGTTTCCAAGATCCTGTTTTTCACACTCGACGTTCGGATGCCGTTCATGAATGCCCTATCGATCTGGTTTCTCGCGGCCCGGCCGCGCACACTGGCTTTATCGATCACCCCGGTGCTGGTCGGCAGCGCCTTGGCCTTCGCGGCCACCGGGTCGTTCAATGCACCGGCCGGGGTGGCGGCGCTGATCGCCGCGATGCTGATTCAAATCGGCACCAACCTGCATAACGACGCCGCCGATTCGCTGCGCGGCGCCGATGGGCCGGACCGTGTCGGCCCGCTTCGCGTCACCGCCCAGGGGCTGCTGCCCGCCGCCACCGTGACCCGCGCGGCGATGGGCTGTTTCGCGCTCGCCTTCGTGATCGGGCTGTATCTGCTGACGGTGGGCGGCTGGCAATTGTTCGCCTTCGGGGTGCTGTCGCTGGGGATGGGCTGGGCCTATACCGGCGGCCCCTATCCGATCGCCTACACCCCGCTGGGCGAGATCGTCGTGCTGATCTTCTTCGGCCTGGGCGCCGTGGGGGGGACCTATTGGCTGCACACCGGGATGCTGGATTCCGTGGCCTTGACCGGCGGCGTTACGATCGGGCTGTTCGCGTCGGCGGTCCTGCTGGTCAACAACCATCGCGACCGCGAGGCGGACAAGGCGGCGGGGCGGCGCACGATGGCGATGTGCCTGGGCATCGACGGCACCAAGCGGCTGTTCATGCTGCTGCTGACCGTTCCCTTCGCGCTGTTGCCGGTGCTTGCCGCGTTGTTGCCGCATCATGCTGTGTGGCTGGCGTGGCTGGCGGCGCCGGTCGCCTTGAACGTCACGCGGCAGTTTCTGACCGAGCCGCCGGGGCCCGGCTTGAACGCGGTGCTGGCCAAAACCGCGCGCCTTCAGGCGCTGTTCGGTTTGGCCTTGGGGATTGGCCTGATCCTATGACCGGGGTGACCGAGATCCGTCTGCGCCGTTACGATTTGGCGCTGAAGAAGCGCTGGCGGATGTTCGGCGCCGCGGTGTCGCGGCGCGACGGCTGGCTGATTGAGGCCCGGACCCGTTCCGGCCTGTCGGGCTGGGGGGATTTTTCGGTGATTCCCGGACAAACAACAGCGATGGCCAGTCCGGAATCGTTTCTGCGCGCCGCTTCCGACCGCCTGATCGACTGTCCGCTGGCCGACGCGCTCGAACGCCTGCCCGCCGCCAAGGGGATTCGCTCGGCCCTGGAATGCGCGCTGCTCGACGCCTTGGCGAAAAGCCGGTCGTTGCCGCTGCGCCGCCTGCTCAACGCGAACGCCGCCGACAGTCTGGCCGTCAACGGGCTGGCCGCTCCCGACGGCATCCCCGAGGCGTTGAATGCCGGGTTCCGGGTGATCAAGGTCAAGGTTGGGCACCGTCCGTTGCGTTCGGACCTGCATTGGCTGAAAACCCTGCGGCTGCCCGAAGGGGTGCGCCTGCGCCTTGATGCCAACCGCGCCTGGACCAGGGACGAGGCAATGCGGGTGTTGGACTCGCTGTCCCATCTGGCGGTCGATTGTTTGGAGGAGCCCCTGGCCGAACCGACGATCGAGGGGCTGGCGGCGCTGCAACGAAACACCCCGGTCACCCTGGCCCTCGATGAAAGCCTGCCCGAGCTGGGCATCGCCCGGGTTCTGGCCGAACGCCCGGTCCGCCGTTTGGTCTTGAAGATCGGGGCGCTGGGGGGCTTGCGCGCCGCCCTGGCGCTGGCGGCCCAAGCCCACGCCGCCAAGCTGGAATGCGTCATCACCTCGGCGCTGGATTCGGCGGTGGGGGTGGCGGCCGCCGCGCATCTGGCGGCGGCGGCCGGGATCGGCCCGCTGGCCCATGGCCTGTCGACCGCGTCATGGCTGGCCGAGGATGTCGCCGTCCCCCTGGCGGTGACCGGCGGCCGGTTGGATTTCGACCAATGTCCGGGATTGGGGGTGTCGCCGTCATGAAACGAATCTGGCTCGCTGCCGCCTTTTTGCTGGCCGGGGCCGCCGCCCGCGCCGCCGATCACGCCCTGACGCCCTACGACACGCCGCGCGTGCTGCCCGAGGTTACGGTCAAGGACGCAAGCGGCAAGCCGGTGCCGCTGTCCGCCTTCAGGGGCCGGGTGGTGGTGCTGGATTTGTGGGCAACTTGGTGCTTGCCCTGCCGCCAGGAATTCCCGGCGCTCGACCGTCTGCAAGACCGTTTGGGCGCGCGTGGCCTCGTCGTGATGGCGGTGTCGATCGATCGCAAGGGGATGACCGCCGTGGACGAGTTCTATCGCACCCAACACGTCGCCCATCTCGATAAATATGTCGATGATAGCCGTGATATCGCCGAAACCCTGGGTGTGCGCGGCCTGCCCACCACCCTGATCGTCGGCCGCGACGGCCGCGAGGCGGCACGGGTCGAAGGGGTGGCGGATTGGGACGGGGCGGAGGTGTCGGGGGTGTTGGAAAAACTGCTTAACTAATACCGGTGATCCGCTAGGTTCTGTTGGCAATTACGCTGTCCAGACGAGCGTGGCTACGAGGTAGAGAAAGGCTTTGAAATTCCTGGCCCGCTTGGCGTAGCGGGTGGCGATGGCGCGGAAGTGCTTGATGCGATTGAAGAACCGTTCGACGAGGTTGCGTTCCTTATAGAGGGCG
>CAIULK010000185.1 GCA_903899885.1 uncultured Rhodospirillaceae bacterium | reverse complement strand
GGCGGCGGGGGAGGAGGTGGTGGCGGCTGTTGCTGTTGTGGCGGCGGCGGGGGAGGTGCCCAAGCGGGGGTGGCAATAAACAGCACGGCCAGAACGGTCAGGAGCGGCCACCAGATACGGCTTGGGCGCATCGCGGATCCTCCTAAAACCGGGTGGTGACGGACAGATAGGGACGGACGGGATCGTTGGGCACCGTGCTGTCGCGTCCGTGCAGCGGATGGGCGATGGTCGCCGCGATCGTGGTGTCGCCATCGGTTTTCAGCCGCAGCCCCACCCCGGTCGAGTCCAGGAACGGATTATTGCCGGTGGTCGAGCGGTCCCACACCTTGCCGCCGTCGATAAACCAGAAGGGGGCGAGGCGCGCGTCGATGGGCAGCGCGTCGCGGGTTTCATATTGCAATTCCAGGGTGCCGCCCACGCCGAGATCGCCAACTTCCGTCGATGGATCGTAGCCCCGCCCGAACTGGGCGCCGCCCAGCGTGAATTCCTCGCCCTCAAGCAAGGTCGAAAAGGCATATTGCCCGGAGGCGGCGAAATAAACCTGCCAGCCCGGCGCCAGGATCTTCTTGGCGCTGATATCGCCCGCCAGCTTGGTGAAACCGGGGTTGGCGGTGGCGCGCGACAATCCGCTGTCCCCCCGCGCATTGCCGCCCAGAAACGGCACCCCTTGCGCCAGATCCAGCGACATCGCGGTCGCCGTCCCCAACCAGCCCGATTGCGTCCACGACAGCTTGACGTCGCCGACCCGCCAATGGTCGGTGTAGTAGGGGGCGCCCAGCATGTCCTCGGTGGTGGATTTCCAGGTCAGCCCGCCGTCGAGAATCAGGTTTTGCGCGCGTGAGCGCACCAGCGGATAGGCGGCCCGCTCGCCCGCCGAAACGGTGTGGGTCAGAACGTTGTCGCTTTTCAGCGAATAGCCCTCGGCGTCGCGTTCATACTGCGCCACGGTGGTCAGGAACAGCCCATCGGTGCCGACCGGCTGGATATAGCGGCCGTGCAGGCCCTGCACCTTTTCCGGTTGCGGCGAGGCCGAAACGCCCAGAATGATCTGCTCGGATTGGCCGAACAGCGAATTCAGAACCACGTCGCCGTTAACCCCCCACGGCCCCAAATAGCGCGAGGTGGCGTTGTCCACCCCCGCCCATCCCGCGACGGATTTCCGGGTGGCGGTCACCACCAGATCGGCGGCGCCCGAATTGTCGTCGGCCGGACGCAAAAGGCCCGACACCGTCAAGCCCGGCAGGTCGTTGGCCAGCAGCAAGACGCGCTCCAGCGTGCCGGTGCGCAAGGGCCGCTCGTGGCGCAAGGGCTCGAACATCGTGGCGAGGTGTTCCTTGGCCTGCCCCTCGACGCCCTCGATCACGATGTCGCGGATGCTCCCCTCGGCGACCGTGACATGGACCACCCCGTCACGGACGGTTTGATGCGGCACGAAGGCGTGCGCCAGGGCAAAGCCCTTGTCCTTGTAGTACGCCTCGATCGCCTCGGCGACGCCCAGCAGATCGCTCAGGGACACGTCGTGCCCGGTCAGCGGCGTGGTTAGCCGGGCGCGGGTGCCGTCGTCCAACCCATCTGCGCCGTCGATGGCGATCGCCTGAACCGGGAAACGCTGGCTGTCGATGTCGCGCGGGATCGGGGTGCGCCGGGGCGCGGTCAACGTGATGTCGAACGACCCCACGACATCCTCGGCCCGGACGGACGCGGCGGCCAGCGCCGCCACGGCGACGCACGCCAACCCGATCGATCGTCTAAAACCGGCCATTCGCATCTCGGATAACCCCCACCCTGTCCATAACGGGCAATTGTGGAGGTATCGTGGAGCGTTACCCCGCTTCGGCCGCCGTTTCGCCTTCGGTTACCACTTCGCGGCGCAGGCGGTGTTCGCCCAGATGCAGCAAGATGGGGGCGGCGATGAAGATCGACGACGAGGTCGCCAGCACCACGCCGAACAGCAAGACCCAGGCGAATTCCTTCAACGCCTCGCCGCCGAACAGCGCCAAGGGCACGGTGGCCAGGAAGATCGAGGTCGAGGTGCCGACCGTCCGGCTGAGGGTTTCGTTGATCGAGCGGTCGATCAGCTCGCGCAGCGGCATCTTGCGATAGCGGCGCAAATTCTCGCGCACCCGGTCATAGACCACCACCTTGTCGTTGATCGAATAGCCCATGATGGTCAGAATCGCGGCGATCGCGGTCAGGTTGAATTGCAGCCCGGTAATCGCGAAGAAGCCGACGGTTTTGGTGACGTCGAGCACCAAGGTGACCACCGCGCCGACCCCGAATTGCCATTCGAAGCGGAAGGTGATGTAGATCAGCATCGCCACCGCCGCCAGCCCTAGGGCCAGCATGCCGTCGTGGAACAATTCCGTGCTAACCGAGGCGCCGACCGATTCGACCCGCTTGATCGCGGTGCCGGGGAAATCGGCGGCCAAGGCGCCCTCGATCGTGTGAACCGCTTGGGCTTGCGCCAAGTCGCCGCCCGCTTGGCGCTCGACCCGCAGCAACACCTCGGTGGGAGCGCCGAACTGCTGCAACTGAACCTGGCCCAGGCCCAGCGTGCTCATCGAATGACGCAGGGCGCCGAAATCGGGGGTTTGTTCGGTGCGGATTTCCATCACCGTGCCGCCCGCGAAATCGACGCCGTAATTCAGGCCCGGCGTGAAGTACATGATGATCGACGCGACCGACAACACCACCGAGACGATCAGACCGGCGTTGCGGCCCTTCATGAAGGCGATGGTGGTGTGATCGGGCACCAAACGCAGCCGGTTGGGGAAGGGCAAAATCCTCGGACGGCGGCGGCGGAACCATTCGGCGGTCATCCAACGGGCCAGAATGGTGGCGGTGAACATCGAGGCCATGATGCCCAGGCTGATGGTGACGGCAAAGCCCTTCACCGTGCCGCTGCCCACAGAATAGAGCAGGATCATCTTGATCAGCGTGGTCAAGTTGCTATCGATGATCGTCGAGTACGCGCGTTTGAAGCCGGTTTCCAGCGAGGCGGCGGGCGTGCTGCCGTTACGCATTTCTTCCCGGATGCGTTCGTTGATCAAGATGTTGGCATCGACCGACATGCCCAGCGTCAGCAAAATACCGGCGATGCCGGGCAGGGTCAGGGTCGC
>CAIULK010000184.1 GCA_903899885.1 uncultured Rhodospirillaceae bacterium | reverse complement strand
CGTCACGGTGGCGATCAATTGGCTGGTCAAGCCGTTCTCGATGGCATTCTTGGGCTGGGTGTTCATCAGCACGGTGTTCCGGCCTTGGCTGCCGCCCGATCAGATCGATAGCTATATCGCCGGGCTGATTTTGCTGGCCGCCGCCCCCTGTACCGCGATGGTGTTCGTCTGGTCGAACCTGTCGGACGGCGAGCCGCATTTCACCTTGTCGCAGGTGGCGTTGAACGACCTGATCATGGTGTTCGCCTTCGCCCCGATCGTCGGGTTGCTGCTGGGCCTGTCATCGATCACCGTGCCGTGGGATACGCTGTTTTTGTCGGTGGTCCTCTATATCGTGGTGCCGGTGATCCTGGCGCAGGCGATCCGTTCCGCGCTGCTGGCGCGGGGCCCCCAGGCACTGGCTCGTGTGCTTGCGCTGCTGCATCCGGTATCGCTGTCCGCGTTGCTGTTGACCTTGGTGTTGCTGTTCGGGTTTCAGGGCGAGCGGATTCTCGCCGAACCGATGGTGATCGCGATGCTGGCGGTGCCGATCACCATTCAGGTCTATTTCAACAGCGGGCTGGCCTATCTCCTGAACCGGTCGCTGGGAGTGGCGCATTGCGTCGCCGGGCCGTCGGCTTTGATCGGCGCGTCGAATTTTTTCGAGCTGGCGGTCGCCGCCGCCATCAGCCTATTCGGGTTTCACTCGGGCGCCGCGTTGGCCACCGTGGTCGGTGTGTTGATCGAGGTCCCGGTGATGTTGTCGGTGGTGCGCATCGTCAACGCATCCAAAACTTGGTACGAGGCCAAATCATGACCACGCTTGATGTCTACGATCCCGCGATGTGCTGCTCGACCGGGGTGTGCGGCCCCGAGACCGATCCGGTGTTGGCCGCTTTCGCCGCCGATTTGCAATGGATGGCCGGGCAGGGGGTCGCGGTGCGGCGCTATAACCTTGCCCAGGAACCGCAGGCCTTCGCCGCCAACCCGGCGGTGGTCCGCGAGATGGAGGCCGGGATCGACCGGCTGCCGGTGCTGGTGGTCGATGGCCGCGTCGCGATGACCGGGATCTATCCGACCCGCGACCAGCTGTGCCGCAAGCTGGGCTTGGACGCGGGCGGGCCGGGTTGCCGCGAGCCGCAAACGGGCTGCTGCTGATGGCACTACCCCAGGTCGCTACCCGCATTCTGTTCTTCACCGGCAAGGGCGGGGTCGGCAAGACCTCGCTGTCGGCCACCACCGCGCTGGCCTTGGCCGAGGCGGGCAAGCGGGTGCTGATCGTCAGCACCGACCCCGCCTCGAATCTCGACGAGGTTCTGGAAACCGCGCTGACCGGCCGGCCGCGATTGGTGAGTGGCACCCAAAGCCTGTACGCGATGAACATCGACCCCGCGGCGGCCGCCCACGCCTACCGCGACCGGATGGTCGAGCCTTACCGGGGAATTCTGCCCGACGCCGCGCTGGCCAGCATGGCGGAACAATTCTCGGGCGCCTGCACGGTGGAAATCGCCGCCTTCGACGAATTCGCCAAACTGCTGGGCCAGCCCCAGGCGACCGCCGACTTCGATCACGTGGTCTTCGACACCGCCCCCACCGGCCACACCCTGCGCCTGCTGACCTTGCCCTCGGCCTGGGGCGCGTTCATCGCCTCGTCGTCGGGCGGTGCGTCGTGTCTGGGGCCGCTGGCCGGACTTGAGAAACAAAAGGCGCTGTACGCCGCCACGGTTCGCCAGTTGTCCGACGGCACGGCCACCACTGTGGTGCTGGTCAGCCGCCCCGAACGCGCGGCCTTGCGCGAGGCCGAGCGGACCCGCGCCGAACTGGCCGATCTCGGCATCCAGAATCTGGTCCTGGCGATCAATGGGGTGTTTTCCGCCGCTGTTCCCGGCGATGCGGTCGCCGACGCGATGACCCGGCGCGCCCGGGCCGCGATGGCGGGGTTGCCCGCCGGGCTGGCCGCCCTGCCCCGCGGCGAAACCCCCTTGCTGGCCCATGCCACCAACGGATTGGCGGGATTGCGGGCCATGGCGGGAATTGTCCGCCCGCCGCCGCCGGGCCTGGATACGCTGATCGCCGAGATCGCAGCCGGTGGGTATGGCCTTATTCTCACGATGGGCAAGGGCGGGGTCGGCAAGACGACGATCGCGGCCGGTATCGCCACCGCCTTGGCGGCAAGGGGTCACCCGGTCACCCTGTCCACCACCGATCCGGCGGCGCATGTCGCGGCGGCGGTCACCGAAACCGGCGGCTGCCCGGGATTGACCGTGACCCGCATCGATCCGGCGGTCGAGGTCGAGGCTTACCGCGCCGAGGTTCTGGCCCAGGCCGGGGCCGGTCTGGACGCCGCCGGGCGCGCGATGCTGGAGGAGGATCTGCGCTCCCCCTGCACCGAGGAGATCGCCGTCTTCAAGGCCTTTGCCCGCACGGTCGAGGCGGCGCGCGAGCGTTTCGTGGTGCTCGACACCGCGCCGACCGGCCATACGATCTTGCTGCTCGATGCGGCGCAGGCCTATCACCGCGAGGTGCAACGCACCGCGTCCGACCTGCCGACGGCGGTGCGCGCGCTGCTGCCGCGCCTGCGCGATCCGGCCTTCACCAAGATCCTGATCGTCACCCTGGCCGAAGCCACCCCGGTGCACGAGGCGGAACGCCTGCAAGCCGATCTGAAACGCGCCGGAATCGCCCCGTTCGCGTGGGTAATCAATCAAAGCCTGTCGGCCAGCGGCACCCTCGACCCGCTGCTGGCCCGGCGCGGCGCCCTGGAGGAACCGTTCATCCGCCGGGTGACCGAGGAATTGGCCACCCGCGCCGCGCTGATTCCCTGGCGGGATTAACCCGCCGGTTTGTCCGCCGATTTCGCCGCTTCGAGATCCTTTTCCAGATCCTGGAAGGCCTTCGAGGCACGCAGATGGGTGTCGAGCAGGTCGTTCTTGTGAACCTGATCGACCAGCAGGCGGTTGGCGCCGCCCAACGGGTATTGCACCAGCACATAGGCGCGGTACTGCGCGCCGGTCGGCAGGATCTTCTTGTCGCTGATTTCATAGCCCGCCAAGTTGACCTCGGCGATGACGTTGGTGGTGGCGTGCTCGCTTTCGGTCAGCACCTTGGCATCGTCGCCCGAACCGCTTTCGCTGACGAATTCCTTCATCTTCGCCGACAGGCGGCTGTTCAAGCGGTCGGCCAGCGAGCGTTTGGCGGCCAGGGTCGCCTTGTCCACCGCCAATTGCAGGTCGGACGAGGCCGCCGTTCCCGGCGCATACACCGCGACCTCGTCGCTGGGCGGCGACAGATACCACGACGGCAGATCCTCGACCGAGGTTTTGGCCGCCTCGACCCGGGTTTCCTGCTTTTTCTGGTTCTGATAGGCGGCCCACTCGGGCGTGCCGGGATCGGGCGCCGCGCAGGCGCCCACACCGATGCCGAGACCACAGACGATAACGAGGGAACGGTTCATGACGGGCTCCGTGCGGCTGAAGATTGGGTCAAGGCGTTGCGCAGTATAGCGATATCGGCGTCGCACCGCACGCCTTGGCGCGACAAGGCTTCGAGTTGGCGAGCCGCATCCTCGGCCCGCGCGGTGTCGCCGGTTTTCAAATAAGCCAGGCCCGCGCCGTAGAACGCATCGGCGGCGTCCCGCGGGCGGTTGGCGCCCAAATACAGAACGCCGCTGTTGTACCACGCAAAGCCGTCGGCCGAATCGGCGTCGATCGCCATCCGGTAGGCGGCCAAGGCCCGGTCGCGGGCACCGCGTAGCGCGTTCAACGCGCCCAATCCGTTTAGATACCGGGCATTGCCGGGTTCCAGCGCCACCGCCTTCAAGATCGGCGGTTCGGCGCTTGCGTAAGACCGCTGCAAAATCAGCACGCGGCCTTGCAAAAACCACGCGGCCCCCCGTTTGGGGTCAAGCGCGCTGGCGCGCTTGGCCGCCGCCAAGGCGCCCGCCGGATCGCCCTCGGCCAGCCGCCAGGTGGCGATCGCCATGTGGATATCGGGGTCGTTGGCATACTCGGCCAACAGGGTCCCGTTGATCAAACGGCCGTCGTCGCCGGGAAATTGGTGGCTGGTGACCGCCGCCAGCAAGGCGGCGCGGCGATCGGCCTTGTCCATCGGTTTCAGCGAGGCCAGGAACGCGGCGATCGCCACCGGCTTGGCCGCCGGGGCCGTGACATCGGCCGACAGCGGAATGGGGTCCCGGGGGGGGTCGATGGCGGGGCTGGCGCAGCCCGCCAGACAGGCCAGCAGAATCGCCGCTCGTTTCATGGCGCCCTCACCACCGCATAGCCGCGTTTGATCAGCCGCGAGTCGGAGCGGGGAATTTCCAGCAGCCGCGCGGTCAGTTCGTCCAGCCCATATTGGTCGCGGAAGGCGATCTTGCTCTTGCTGGCGACCACCAGCAGATATTCATCGACCATCCGGGTGCCGGGCGGAACGGTTTCGGGAAACGACACCACCAGGGAATAACGCGCCGCGCCGCCGATCGTGGGGATGGTGCCGCTTTTGCGGAACAGATCATCGGAATCGAAGGCGTTGGGAAAGATCCGGGTGACCGGCGTGGCCGAGCGGTCGTAGGGCAGCCATTGGAACACCGCGACATGCATCGGCGCGCTTGGCTCTAGCCCCAGCGACAAGGTGTCGCCGTCGTGCAGCACGCCGCCGCCCAGGGTCACGCCCAGATCGAAACCGGGATCGGGCTGGCCGTTGGCGGTCCCGATATCGGCCTCGAGGCTGACGGAGCAAACGTGAAAGCCCGGTGCCGGTCCCGCCGTGACGGTGGTGCGTTCGTCCCGCACCGCCCGGATGGCGCCGTCCACCACGCTCCAGGTCGCGCTGTGCAGCGAACAATCGGCGTCGCCCTGCCCCTCGGTGCAGAGCATGCGGTCCTCGGCGGTGACGCGCTCGCCCAGGCGGGCGGTTAGGGCCGTTTGCCGCGCCTTGTCGCGGGCCGCGTGGCAGGCCTCGGCCTCGGCGGTATCGGGTCCGAACACGCGCTCGGCGCGCCCGCCGACCCACTCGGCCTGGGCCGGAAGGGCGAACAGCAGCAGGACGAGCGCGAGGGGCCAGCGCATCATTCCCCCACGATCATCACGACGCAGGGCAAGATTTCCTGGTAGAACGCCTCCGGGTTGATCTCGGCGCCGCCGGCCGGGGGGGCGGGCGGCGGCAATTTCAAGAAGCGGGCGATCGCGGTGGGGGCGACGCCGAAGCTGACCGATTGCAGCACGGTGTGGCGTGCTTTCTCAAGCCCGGCGGTGTTGAGGCTGGCCACGGACAGACCGATCAAGTCGCCGTAATGATCGAAGATCGGCCCGCCGCTGCTGCCCGGCTCGATGCGCGCGGTCATTTGAAACTCCGCTTGATCGTCGCCCAGTCCGGTCTCCTTGCTGATGACCCCTTCGGTTAGCGACGGCGCGTCTTCACCCAATGCATCCGTGAACGGGAAGCCCAGCACGGTAATCCGGCGGCCCGCCTTGGCGGTGGCCAGACGGGCCAGCGGGAATCCGACCTCGCCGGGAAAGGGGGTGTCGGCTTCCAGCAGTGCCAGATCGGCGGCGGTATCGACCCCGATCACACGCAACCGCCGGACATGCCCAAGCCCGGTGCGCGCGGCGAATTTCGTTCCGTCCTGCGCGACATGGCGGTTGGTCAACACGCGCCGCCCGCCTTCCAGAACGATCCCCGATCCGCCGAATTTCGGCCGGAACGGGAACAGCTCTCGAAACTCGGGCTTTTGCGGCTGCCCCTCGCCCGGCGGCAGCACCGAGGCGGAGGGCTGTGCGCTGGCCACGGCGGTGGCGGGTGGCGGTGGCGCCGCCGGTTGCGGCATGACCTCGGCGGCGGTGATCCAGCCGCGAATCGCCTCGGCCCGCGCGGTGTCGCCTTGGGCGGCCAGTTGGCTGGCGGCGTGGAGGCGGTGTTCCAAGGCCAGATCGTGCGAACCGCTTTGCCACAGCAGCTTGCCGAATTGATCCTCGGCGCGGGCGGCGAAGGGGTGACCGCCGACGAAATCGCGCAGCAGCGCCAAGGCTTGCGACCGGTTGGCCGCCGCCGCGATGCGGGCGCGGGCAAGCGCCACCTCCTCCGAGTCGGGCATCGAGCTTCCCAAGCGGGCGGTCACCCCGTCGCTCAGGTCGTGCCGTCCGGCCGGGGTGCCGGTCAAGGCCAGCGCGACTTGCGCCTCCAGCCCGCCGCCATCGGATTTGACGGCTTTTTGCGCCTGTTCCAAGGCCTTCTTGGGATGGCCCAGCGCCAGCTCGGCCTCGGCCATCGCGGCCAAGGCGGGGCCGTCGTCGGCCCCCTCCATCGACGCCTTTTCAAAAAAATCCAGTGCGCGGTCGGGTTTGCCGACCCCCAGATAGATCCGGCCCAATGCCATGTCTAGCCGCCGGGCACTCTCGTCCGACGCGATCTCGGCTGTTTTCAAGGCGGCGAGGGCGGCGTCGAAGCGATCGACCTCGATCATTGCCTCGGCTTGCGCCAAGGGATTGGCGGCGTGGCAAGGGGCGGTGAACACAAGGCCGAGGACGACGAAAATCCATGTCCGCCGCGTCATGGCCCGGTCCGCTTGACGATCTGCACGGTTTGATCGCGGCCATAGGCGCGCCGGGCGGCATAGGCGACGGTGTCCTTCAGGTACCCGTCCAATTCGTCGAGGGTGACGGCGCCGTCGCCGTCGCCATAAGGGGCCTCGTCGGCCTTGCCGCTCATCCCCAGGGCGAAATAGCGGGTCATCAGGCCGTGGGTCCGCCCCTCGTCCCACGAGGCGATCTGGTCCGAGGCGGCGGCGGCGATCACCGTCAGCTTTTGCGGCGGCGCCACCGGTTTGGCGACGATGGCGATCGGCGAGGCGGCGGGAATCACCGTGCCATTCGGGCTGGCCCCGGAAAAACAGGCTTCCAGCATCACAGTGACCCGTTCGGCGGGCAATTTGGCGAGGTTGGCGTAGAGCGTCGAGAGCGGATAGCCCGACAGCGCGATCTGGGCGGCCCCGGCGTCGGCGGGGACCAGCATCGGCGAATGGTCCTTGCCGGCGGGGGCTCCGTGCCCGGCGTAATAGATGAACACCCGCGACAGACCCGGTTTGACCCAGTCGTACAATTTGCCCTTGGGATCGCGGTCGTTGCCGAAGATTTCGACCATCTGGGCGCCGGTCGCGTTGTTGAGCGCGATGATGTTGCCGTCGCGGATGCCCAGCGCCTGGGTGGCGTAACGGCGCATCAGGGCGGCGTCGGCGCGGGCGGGCGGCAGCGCCGGAATATCGTGGCCGAAGCGCGGATAGTCGGCATTGCCGATGATCACCGCGACGTCGTCGGGGCGGATATCTCCGCTGGGAAAGCGCAACCCGGCCAAGTCGTCGGACTTGGCCGCCGGGGCGGCGGCGGGCGACCGGGCGGACGTCGCCACCCGCGCCGAGGCCGGTGCCGCGGTGTCGCCGTCGTCGCCATCGGCCGCCGGTTTGGGGCGCTTGACCGCCGCCGTCACCGGATTGACCGCCGGGTTGGCGGGCATCGCGGTGTTGGTACATTTCGGGGTTCTGGGATAGCGGTCGCAATAGTCGGTGATGTCGAGCGCCATCTTGACGCTGAGTTCGGCGAATTCCTTGCGCACCACGCTCCACTCGACGGCGCTGTAGTCGCCGAGCGAACCGAACAGGAATTGCGCCCAGCCGCCGTCGCTCATCCGCGCGAAGCCATAACCACGCTTGCCATCGGACCGGAAGACGAAATCGCCCTGGCGCCCGTCGTCGCAGTCCACGGCCCCCGCCCCCTTGTTGCGGGTGTCGCTGTAGCGGAAGGTGCCATTGCATACACCGCCCTGGTTCGACGCCACCTGCAAGCTGCCTTGCCCGCCCAGCGTGCCGGTAACGGTGCCGGTAAACACCTCGTTGGCGTGGTCGGACGTTCCCGATACCGGCAAGGTCAGCGAACAGCCACCCAGAGTCAGCAGGCCGACGAGGGCCGAAAGACGCGCGCGCATGCTAGGACCCCGACGCAAGGCGGTTCGCCGTCACCCGGTAGGTGAAGGGATAAGGATCGCCCTCGACCTGGACCGTCACCGACAATTGCCCGGCCTTCTCGGCCGCCGGATCGGGGCGGGTCCGCACCATGCCGATCACGGTGTCGCCGGGGGCGACGGTCATCGGGCCGGGCCGGGCGGCGACCACCCGATCGATCTTGTCCACCTCGTGCGCCCGAAACTCGCCCAGGCGGGTTTCATCCTTTTTTTGCTGGCGGCGCCCGGCGGCCAAAGCGGCTTCCTCGTTGACGATGACGTGCTGCGTCTGGCTGCTGCCGACAATCATCCCCGCGCGGTTTTGGTAAAGGGTGGTGCCGGTGATGGTGTGGGTCCCCGCCCGCTGGGCGGCGGCCCATTCGCGCCACCCGGCCATCAGGGTCTGGAACCCCTCGTCGTCGGCATAGGCGCCCTTCACCGATTTTAGCAATTCGGCTTGATCGACCAGCGCCAGCGGGCGATCCCCCGCCGCCACCCGGACATCGGAAAAATCGAAGGTCAGCGGAGCGTCGCCCTCGTTGGTCACGCCGACGAAGATGTCAGCCGCCATTCCGGCCTGGATCTGACCGTATTCAAGATAAACCGACACCGTGTCGGCCTGCGATTGCAAGGCGACGATTTGCCCCCGGCTGAGCACCGCCCGCACCGGCCCGTCGGGCGGGGCCAGCGGAATCGCGCTGAAACGGGTTGAAATCCCCTGGGCACAGCCGCAAAGCGCGATTGAAGCCGAGATCAGCAACGCCAAAAATGCCCTGTTCCCCATAAATCCCCCGACGGACGAAAGCCAAAGCGTCAATCAACCATGGAGGATAGTGATGGGGAACAAAGAGTCAACAGCCGCGCCACCTGGGGGCTTCCGCCGTCCGGCGTCTTGTCGTTATTGCGTCGGTTTGGACCAGCGGGACGCGGGATAGCTGTGATGGGGCTTGCCCTCGTCCGCCTTTGCCTCCACGTCGCCTTTCTTCCGGCCGAGACCGATTTTCAGGGCCAGTTCCGATCGGTGGGCGGCGTAGGCCGGGGCGACCATCGGATAATCCGAGGGCAGCGACCACTTCGCGCGGTAGTCCTCGACCGTCGTGCCGTGGGCGGCATCAAGGTGCCGCTTGAGCATCTTCTGGTGCTTGCCGCATTCCAGGCAGATGATCGCGTCCGCCGTCACCGACTTCTTCACCGCGACGGCGGGCGGCTGTCGCTCCTCGACCAAGGCGGCCGGTGTCGCCGCATTGACCAAGGCCGAATGGGTGGATTTGATCAGGCCGGGGATATCCCCGGCGGGCAGGGCATTGTTCGCCACGAAGGCCGAGACGATCTTGGCGGTTTGCTTGATGATGGTCATGTCGGACATCCGGTCAGCCGTTGACGGCATCCTTGAGTGCCTTGCCAACCGTGAACTTCACGGCCTTGCTGGCGGCGATGGTGATTTTCTCGCCCGTGCGTGGATTCTTCCCCTCGCGGGCCGGGCGGGCGGAAACCGAGAACGAGCCAAACCCCGTCAGCCGAACATCATCCCCGCCCTTCAGGGCATCGGTGATCGCGGTGAGCACCGCGTCGGTCGCCGTGTCGGCATTGGACTTGCCCGGAAAGAGTGGAGAGCGTTTCTCGCGTTATGCGGCTTCGGCCTCGAAGCGGCATGGGCTTTTATACCCGAGGGCGGAATGCCGCCGGACGGGATTGTAGAAGCCGTCGATGTAGCGGCCAAGGGCGATTT
>CAIULK010000183.1 GCA_903899885.1 uncultured Rhodospirillaceae bacterium | reverse complement strand
GAGCGTGGCGACGAGATCGGAGAGATGGCCAAATCGGTTGGCCATTTCAAAAACCAGTTGATCCGTGTGCGCCAGTTGGAGGCCGACCAAGACGAACAGAAAAAACGGGTCGAAACCGACCGGCTAACCGCGATGCGCAAGATGGCCGACACTTTCGAGGGAAGCGTCGGTAAGGTCATTGAAACCGTCACCTCGGCAGCGACCGAATTGCAGGCGGCATCGGGGCAGATGGCCGCCACCGCCACGGAAACCAGCGCCCAAGCCACGACCGTCGCCGCCTCCGCGGAACAGGCCTCGGCCAATGTTCAGACGGTGGCGTCGGCGACCGAGGAACTGACGTCGTCGATCCGGGAAATCGCCCATCAAGTCGAGCGCTCGCAGGCTGTCTCGGTAAGGGCGGGGGAAGAGGCCGTCCATACCACCAACGAAATTCGCGCGCTGTCGGAAAACGTCGTTAAGATTGGCGAGATCGTCAAACTCATCACGATATCGCATCCCAAACCAATCTTCTTGCATTGAACGCCACCATCGAGGCCGCACGCGCGGGGGATGCGGGCAAAGGTTTTGCCGTCGTGGCGAATGAGGTCAAGGGGCTGGCCAACCAGACGGCCCGCGCCACCAGCGAGATCGCCGGGCAGATTCAGGCGGTGCAGACCGGCACCTCGGCGGCGGTGCATGCGATTGACAGCATTTCCCGGGTCATCGGCGAGATGGGCGAAATCAGCGCCGCCGTTGCGGCCGCCGTTGAACAACAAACCGGCGCCACCAGCGAGATCGCCCGGAACATCGAGCAGGCGGCCGCCGGAACCCAAGAAGTATCGGGCAATATCGGCTCCGTCGAGCAAGCGGCCCGTGAAACCGGGGCCGCCGCCGAACAGATCAAGACCTCCGCGTCGGATCTGTCCAAACAGGCCGAATTCCTCCGCCACGAAGTTGGCGAATTCCTAAATCAGGTCCGCGCCGACAAGAAGGATATGGCGTTGCTGCGCTGGGAGGCGAGCCTCGCCCTGGGGGTGCCGTCGATCGATCGCCATCACCAGCACATCTTCGAGCAGATCAACACCTTCTACCGGCAATTGGCGACGGGCAACGGCGGGCCCGCGGCCATAGGGCTTTTGTCCGAATTGGACGATATCATCGTCGATCACTTCAATGAGGAAGAGGCGCTGATGGCCAAGCATCGTTATGCCGACATCGAGCGCCACCGTTGTGCCCACAAGGGTTTTCTTGAGCAGATCGCCCTGCTGCGGACCGGCATCGAGAGCGACAGCCCCAATGCCGTACCCCAACTATTCGATTTCGCCTCCACATGGCTGCCCGATCATATTCGCGGCGAGGACAAGGCGCTGGGGTCCTTCTTGCGCAATAGTCGTCCGAACTGAGGGTGTTCCCGCTCAGGATCGCTCCGGAACAAAGCCGGCCATGGCTTCCAGATCGTCGGCCTTGTTCTCGGCCTCTTCCATCCGGCTTTTGAGGATGTCGCCAATCGAGATGACGCCGATCAATTGATCCGTCTTATCGACCACCGGCATGTGGCGGAAACGGCGGGTGGTCATCTCGTGAATGACCTTGGTCACCGTATCGTCTTCGTGGCAAACCACCGGGTCGGCGGTCATCAGGGCACGCACTGTCAGAGTGGCAACTTGGTTACCCTTTTCGAACACGCCGCGCACAAGATCGCGTTCGGTCAGAATGCCCGCGACGGTCCGGCCGCGTTCGACCACCATCACCGAGCCGATGCGGTGGTGCATCAGAATGCGGGCTGCCTCGAACACAGTGGTTTCCGGCGTGACCGTCAACGCCGAGGTTCCCGCCGTCTTGCCCTGCAAAAGGTCCCTAACACTCATATTCATGGACTTGTACCCATCCTTTTGACACGTCACTTAAAGGTAATCGACCGCGTCGGCCCTGGCAATGGGGTGTCGCTCTAGTCCTTTCGTATTGGTGCCCTGTGGTGTTTCCGGGACAGAGCCCTGGACCCAGGAACGGCCTGGCGATAAGGTCGCCGCTTTATCATGACAAACCGGGGATGGGATGACCGACGAGGATGACGACGGCGATTCCGCCGGCCCGCCCGGCGCCGTTCACTACATGACGCCAAAAGGCCATGCCTGTCTGCAAGACGAGCGGCGGCAATTGCTGCGGGTCGAGCGGCCGAAAGTGGTCGAGGTGGTATCCTGGGCGGCGGGCAACGGTGACCGTTCGGAAAACGGCGATTATATCTACGGCAAGAAGCGCCTGCGCGAGATCGACCGCCGGATCCGCTATCTCACCAAGCGGCTGGAAAGCGCCCAAGTGGTCGATCCCGCCCGTCAGACCCGGCGCGACCAAGTGTTCTTCGGCGCGACCGTGACTTTCGAGACCGAAAGCGGCGAGGAACGCACCATCACCCTGGTCGGCGAGGACGAAGCCGACGCGGGGCGGGGATTGGTCAACTGGGGCTCGCCGATCGCGCGCGCCCTGTTGAAAGCCGCCGAGGGCGACAGCGTGGCGATCCGCACGCCATCGGGCAAGGAAACCGTGACGGTGATCGCCATCGCCTACGAGGTGGGGGAGGGTTAAGGGACGGTTCTCAGACACCAAAGGGGCCAGCGGCGAACCGCTAACCCCTTGAAAAGAATGGTGTCGGCGAGAAGACTCGAACTCCAGACCCGCGCATTACGAATGCGCAAAAACCGCTGAATATGGCGGAAATTATGCGGGCATCCACCGCAGTGAACCCCGCAGAAAGCAAGGGATATTGCCCCAACGACGGAACATGGCGTACCATGGGAGCACGCCCGGAAACGGGTGGTTCCTGTCCCCTAGGCGTCCCCTAGAAAAAGCGGATCGAACCATGGCGAAACTGAAATTCACCGCGCTTGCCGTAGCCCGGTTGCCCCTGCCGTCAAGCGGGCAGACGGAATACTTCGATACCGTCATGCCGGCGTTCGGTGTGCGCGTTTCGGTGGCGGGCAGCCGCTCGTATTTCGTGATTACCCGCCTTCACGGGAAGAAAATTCGCCTCACCGTCGGACCCGCCAAAGTCTCCGAAGACGGTCCCGGCATCACCCTGGCCGAAGCCCGGAAGAAAGCCGGGGAATGGACGGAGCTCACCGCTTGCGGCATCGATCCCCGCCAACTCAAAGCCGCAGAGAAGCAGACCAACGCCGACCGTGCCGCCAACACCTTCAAGACCGTCGGCGAACGGTTCATGAAGCAGCACGTCGAACCCCACCTCTCCCCCTCAACCCAACGGGAATACAAGCGCGCCCTCTTCGGCACCGATACCGCCGCATGGTCGAACCGTCCCGTCGCCGCGATCACGCGCGCCGACGTGCGCACGGTGCTCGACGCCATGGTGGAACGGGGAAGCGCCGGAGGGGCGAACAACCTCCTTGCCCACCTCTCCAAGTTCTTCAACTGGTGTGCGGAGAAAGACCTTCTCGAAACCCCTCCCACCGACCGTATGAAGCCTCCGGGACCGAAGAACGTGGGAGAGCGCACCCTTACCGAAGCGGAAATCAAAGAGGCGTGGCAGGCGTTCGGAGCGGAAGGCGGGGCCTTCTCGGACCTGTTCAAGCTCCTCCTTCTCACCGGCCAGCGGCGAGGCGAAGTGGTCGGGATGCAAAGGCGCGAACTCGCCAATCTCGACGGCGAAAAGCCGACGTGGGAAATCCCGTCCGATCGGACGAAGAACGGCCGTCCCCATTCCGTGCCGCTCGCCCCCCTTGCCGTCGCCATCATCGCGAACCGCCCCGAAGTCGGAGAGAACGGTTTCCTCTTCACGAACACGGGGGCAACGCCCGTCTCTGGTTTCAGCAAGACCAAGGAGCGCGTAGACGGGCGGATAGCAAGGAACCGCGCGCAAGCGGGTCTGCCGCCCATGCCGGATTGGACCTTGCACGACCTCCGCCGTACCATGGTGACCATGATGAACGAGCGCTTGGGCATCGCCCCGCACATCGTCGAGGCGTGCGTGAACCACGTATCGGGAAGCGCGAAGGCGGGCGTAGCGGGCGTCTACAACAAAGCCCTCTACCTGGAAGACCGCCGCCGTGGACTTGCCCGGAAAGAGTGGAGAGCGTTTCTCGCGTTATGCGGCTTCGGCCTCGAAGCGGCATGGGCTTTTATACCCGAGGGCGGAATGCCGCCGGACGGGATTGTAGAAGCCGTCGATGTAGCGGCCAAGGGCGATTT